>JACZJV010000045.1 GCA_014860355.1 Burkholderiales bacterium
TCGGGGAGGTGGGCCTGGCGGGGGAAATACGTCCGGCGCCGCGCGGACAGGAACGGCTGCGCGAGGCCGCCAAGCTGGGCTTCAACCAGGCATTCATCCCCAAGGCCAATATGCCGAGGCAGTCGATAAGCGGTCTTGAAATCATCGCTTGCGACAGAGTCGAGGACGCCGTCGCGCGCTTGCGCTAGCGCTACTGCAGCACCAGGTTCGCAGCGAGCACGCCGCTGCGCACGGCCGACTCCAGCGTGGCCGGATAGTCGCTGGCCGTGTAGTCGCCCGCCAGGTAAAGCCGATCGACTGCGGTCCGGTTCTCGGGTCGCACGAGGTCGGGACGGCAGGAGAAGGTGGCGCGCTTTTCCGCGATCACGCGCGACCATACTGGTGCGGGCAGGCCTGGCAGAAAATCAGCCAGTTCGCGGTGGATGGCGCTTGCCAGTGCGTCCCGGGAGGAATTCTGGTGCGCGCCGCGCGCGCTGATCACCGCGGCCAGCAGTCCCGCCGCGCCATCTAGACGGCCGCGGTCGAATATCCATTGAATACAGCCACCGTCAAAGCCCGTCATCGGCTGCGGCATCGAGACCTGTGGCGGATACTGCAGATAGCAGGTGTAAATCGGCTGGTACTCCAGGGCGGCCACGCTGCGGCGCGTCGAAGCAAGCTGCTCGAAACGCTCGAGCAGGGTATCCAGCTGGTGCGGCCCTACGGCGAGGATGACATGGCTGTAGCGCTCAGGACCCGCATTGACGGCAAAGCCCTCCGCTCCCTTTTCCAGGGTTCGCACCGGCGTTCCAGGATGCAGCAAGCCGCCGTTCGCGCCTACGTAGGCCGCCGCCGGCTGGGGAAAGAGTTTGCCCAGATCTGCGCGCGGAATCAGCAAATCGCTCGCACCGCGCGCGCCGTCCAGGCCGTCGCGCAATACGTTGAGAAAGATCCGCGCCGAGGCGCAGGCGGCCGGCGTATTGAGGGCGGAGACGCACAAGGGCTCCCACAAATAGCGCGCCAGTGCTCCGCTCTGGCGGTGTTGTGCGAGCAGTTCGGCCACCGGCAGGTCGGCGGCGATTCTGTAGCCCTTGTTGCGCATCGTCGTCATGAAGCGCGCGGCAGCCATGCGTTCGCCCCAGCTCAGCCCGCTGGCCGTTAGCAGTGCTGCGCCCAGATTCAGCCGTGCAGGAAGGCGCGGCGCGCGCAGGCTGAATTTCCCCGGGTATTCGATGGCGAGCGGCTGGCGCAGCAGCAACTTGTCCGGGTCGACCCCGACTGCGCGCATCAGGCGCAAGGTTTCGCGGTAGGCGCCGATCAGGATGTGCTGGCCGTTGTCCAGTTCGATGCCTTCAATTTCGACCGCGCGCGCGCGGCCGCCCAGATGCCGCGCCGCTTCAAATACGGTGACGCGGACATTGGATTGCGCCAGCGTGACCGCCGCTGCCATGCCGGCCCAGCCGGCGCCGATGACGGCGACGTTCACGCGGTGATCCAGGTCTTCCACGCAATCCAGAGTTTGCGCACGGGTGTCAAGGCCGTGCGCTGGCTGAGCACCTTGCCGCCCTCGTCCACAATTTCCCGAAGCAGGGCGCGATAGATCGCCGCCATGATCAGGCCGGGCCGCTGCGCTTTGCGGTCGCACTGCGGCAGTTGCTCGAAGGCCGCGCGGTAATGGCGTTCGGCGCGTTCGATCTGAAACTTCATCAGCTGGGCGAAATTCTCGGTCTGGCGCCCGTGCAGGATGTCGGCCGCGCTTACCTTGAATTGCTGCAATTCGCTCAAAGGCAGGTAAATGCGGCCCTTGCGGCTGTCCTCGCCGACGTCGCGGATGATGTTGGTCAACTGAAAGGCAAGGCCGAGAGTGTGCGCGTAGACCAGCGTGCGCTCGTCGCGGTAACCGAAGATGGATGCCGCAAGCAGGCCCACCACACCGGCGACGCGGTGGCAGTACAGCTCCAAAGCGGCGAAATCGGGATAGCGGCTCTGGCCCAGGTCCATTTCCATGCCGTCGATGATCTCGGCCAGATACTCGTGCTTGATGCCGAAGGGCTGGATCGCCGGTTGCAGCGCCTGCGTCACCGGATGCTGCGGTACGCCTGCATAAAGCTGCGCGAGTTCCTGCCGCCACCAGGCAAGTTTGGTGCGCGCCACGCCGGTGTCGGTGCATTCATCCACGATGTCGTCAACCTCGCGGCAGAATGCATACAGCGCGGTGATGGCGCGGCGGCGCTCGGGCGGAAGAAACAGAAAGGAATAATAGAAGCTCGATCCGCTCTGCGCCGCCGTCTGTTGACAGTATTCGTCGGGATTCACTGACATGGGGAATTCTGCAGTCTCGATTCGGCGCGATAGGGACCCGGCTGCGTGCCGCTAGTTTGTCAATGCCCGCAACAACAGCAAGGGCCAATCGTAAGTTCGCAACACTAGCCGGTGATGGTAGACGTCGCCTTCGGCCTTGTCTATTTTTTCGAGTATGCGCAGACCGCCCTGAACGATGGTGCGGATCTCCAGTCCGATGCGCCCGGGCAGCGCGCGCCCCAGCGGTGCGCCCGAATTGATCAGTTCGCGCGCGCGTTCGACCTGAAAGCGCATCAGGGCTTGCCACTGGGCGGAAACGTCGCGATTTGCGATCTGGCGCTCGGTCACGCAAAAGCGCCGCAACTCGTCTTGCGGCAGGTAGACGCGGTCTTTGCGCCAGTCTGTTTCCACGTCCTGCCAGAAGTTGATCAACTGAAGACTGCTGCAGATCGCATCCGAATGTTTCAGGTTTACATCGCTTACGGCGTCGAACAAGTGCAGCAACAGGCGGCCTACGGGATTGGCCGATCGCCGGCAATAATCGATGAGTTCGGGAAAGTCGGCGTACCTGCTCTTGACCACATCCTGCGCAAATGCGTCTAGCAGGTCGTGAAACAACTGCAGTGGCAGCCGGTACCGATGCGCGATTTGTCCGAGTTCGACGAAAAGCGGCTGCTGCGCCGCGGCGCCCGCCTCCAGGCGCCCGAGTTCTTGCCGATAATCATCCAGCAGTGCCAGGCGCTCTGTTGCAGGAAGATCGCCCTCGTCGGCAAAATCGTCCGCAGTTCTGGCAAAACGGTAGATCACCGACACCGGGTAGCGCAGTCGGGCCGGCAGGAGTAGCGAGGCGACCGGGAAATTCTCGTAGTGCCCTACCGACATTGGCTTGAAATTCTTGAGGAAATGGTAGAACTTGGGCTGACAGTATAGGGTGAAATCGCGTAAAATCACATGCGCGCGAACGCGGCGGAATTGGTGGACGCAATGGATTGAGTGCTGGATGCGTTTATTTATTCGGTATTATCCCGCCAGTAATGCGCCCAGGTGGCGGAATTGGTAGACGCAGCAGGTTTAGGTCCTGCCGCCGCAAGGTGTGGGGGTTCGAGTCCCTTCCTGGGCACCATGCCATGCTGTTTCGAGAGTGGGTAGCGAAAAGAGCGGTGGTTCCTTTCGATTCCAGGGTTCAGTAGCAGACTTTGAGGGAATTTGATGCAAACAAGTTTGGAGAACTTAGGCTCGCTTGAGCGCCGTCTCAGCATGGCCATCCCGGTTGCGGAGATTGAGAAGCAGGTCGACGAGCGGCTGAAGAAACTCTCCCGCACCCTGCGTATTCCGGGTTTTCGCCCGGGCAAGGTGCCGCTGAAACTGGTGGCCCAGCAGCACGGACCGCAGGTGCGCTCAGAGGTTATCGGAGATGCCGTGCAGAAGGCGTTCAGCGACGCCGTGCGCGAGCAGAACCTCAAAGTGGCCGGGTATCCGCGCATCGAGCCGAAATCGGGTGACACCGACGCCGGGAACTTCGAATTCACCGCCACTTTCGAAGTGTATCCGGAAGTGGTGCTGGGCGATCTGCACGAGAGCAAGATCGAACGACCTACGCTGACGGTAGGCGATGCGGAGGTCGACAAGACGCTGGAAATTCTGCGCAAACAGCGCCGGCACTTCCACAGCGTGGAGCGGCCGGCGGCCGCGGGCGACCGCGTAACCGCAGATTTCCTGGGCAAGATCGACGGCGTCGAGTTTGTCGGCGGCAAGGCCAGCGATTTTACCTTCGTGCTGGGTGATAAACAGATGCTGCCCGAATTCGAGGCCAACGCCATTGGGCTGGCGGCGGGCGCGAGCAAGACGTTCGATATGAGGTTCCCTGACGATTATCACGGAAAAGAGGTGGCTGGAAAGACGGCGAGCTTCGATCTGACGGTGAAACTGGTCGAGGAGCCGCAGTTGCCCGAAATCGACGCTGAATTTGCGCGCTCGCTAGGCGTGGCCGATGGCGACCTCGTCAAGATGCGCGCCGAGGTCAGGGCGAATATCGCGCGCGAGGTGAAAAAACGCACCGCGGCCGACATCAAGAACAAGGCCATGCAGGCGCTGATCGATGCGACCAAGATCGATCTGCCCAAGGCGCTGGTCGAGATGGAAACCCAGCGTCTGGTGCAGGGCGCGCGCGCCGACCTGGAGGCGCGCGGCATGAAAATGGAGCAGTTGCCCATAGGTCCGGAGTTGTTCGAACAGCAGGCACAGCGGCGCGTGTCGCTGGGATTGATCATCACCGAATTAGAGAAGGCGCATGGACTTGCGGCCAAGCCGGAGCAGGTGCGCGCGCTGGTGCAGGAGCAGGCGGATACCTACGAGCAGCCGGATGAGGTGGTAAAATGGCTTTATTCGCAGCCGCAGCGACTCTCCGAGATGGAAAGCCTGGCGCTTGAGGACAACGTGGTCGCCTGGGTGCTCGCACAGGCCAAGGTCGAGGACAAGGTTGTGAATTTTGATGAATTCATGGGGAAATCGGCATGATGCAGCCGGGCTGGAAGCCGCAAGCGGCGGGATGGACACAGCCTCAGGCTGATTTCGAGGGGCCGCAAAGCCTCGGGTTGATCCCCATGGTGATCGAGCAGAGTGGGCGGGGCGAGCGCGCCTACGACATCTACTCGCGCCTGCTCAAGGAACGGGTGGTATTCCTGGTTGGCGTGGTGAACGAGATGACCGCCAACCTCATCGTCGCCCAGATGCTGTTTCTTGAGTCCGAGAATCCGGACAAGGACATCTCCTTCTATATCAATTCACCGGGCGGTTCGGTTTCCGCCGGACTCGCCATATACGACACGATGCAGTTCATCAAGCCCGACGTCAGTACGCTGTGCGTGGGCCAGGCCGCCAGCATGGGGTCCTTCCTGCTCGCAGCCGGGGCCAAGGGAAAGCGGTTTTGCCTGCCGAATTCGCGCGTAATGATTCACCAGCCGATGGGCGGTTTCCAGGGCCAGGCCTCCGACATCGAAATTCACGCCAAGGAAATCCTGTATCTGCGCGCGCGGCTGAACGAGATGCTGGCTTTGCACACCGGCCAGAGCGTGGAAACCATAGCGAGCGATACCGACCGGGACAATTTCATGTCGGCGGACGAAGCGGTGAAATACGGTTTGGTGGACAAGGTCTTGAGCAATCGCGCCGACGTTCAGAAATGAGGTCGAAATGACAGAAAAAAGCACCGGTGAAAAGCTCTTGTACTGTTCCTTCTGCGGCAAGAGCCAGCACGAGGTAAGGAAGCTTATCGCCGGACCCTCGGTGTTTATCTGCGACGAATGCATTGAACTTTGCAATGACATCATTCGCGAAGAGACCAGTACGGACAAGTCGGGCAAAACTGCCAAGTCCGACCTGCCGACACCGAAGGAGATCTGTGAGATTCTCGACGAATACGTCATCGGCCAGGGAATTGCGAAGCGCATCCTTTCAGTGGCCGTGTACAACCATTACAAGCGGCTCAAGCACCTGTCGAAAAACGACGAGATCGAGCTGGCGAAATCGAACATTCTGTTGATCGGGCCCACCGGTTCGGGCAAGACCCTGCTCGCGCAGACGCTGGCGCGGCTGCTGAACGTGCCGTTCGTGATCGCCGACGCCACCACCCTCACCGAGGCGGGTTATGTAGGTGAAGACGTAGAGAACATCATCCAGAAGCTGCTGCAGAACTGCGACTACGACGTGGACAAGGCCAAGCGCGGCATCGTATACATCGACGAGATCGACAAAATATCGAGGAAGTCGGACAACCCGTCGATAACCCGCGACGTCTCCGGCGAGGGCGTGCAGCAGGCGCTGCTGAAACTGATAGAGGGCACCGTCGCCTCTGTGCCACCGCAAGGCGGACGCAAGCACCCCAACCAGGATTTTGTGCAGGTGGACACGACCAATATCCTGTTCGTCTGCGGGGGCGCTTTCGACGGCCTGGAAAAAATCATACGCAACCGCTCGGAGAAGAGCGGGATCGGCTTTGGCGCCGAGGTGCGCAGTCTAAAGGACAGCAAGGACATTACCGCGGTATTGCGTGCGGTGGAGCCGGAGGATCTGATCAAATTCGGCCTGATTCCGGAATTCGTCGGGCGCATGCCGGTGATTGCGACCCTGGAAGAACTGGACGAGGCGGCGTTGATTCAGATCCTCACCACGCCCAAGAACGCGCTGATCAAGCAATATCAGCGCCTGTTCGGCATGGAAGGTGCGGAGCTGGAAATACGCCTTCCGGCGCTGTCGGCCATTGCGCAGAAGGCCCTTGCACGCAAGACGGGCGCCCGCGGCCTGCGCTCGATTCTCGAGCAGGTGCTGCTCGACACGATGTACGAACTGCCGACCATGGAAAATGTCAGCAAGGTGGTCATCGATGAGCCGACCGTGCTCGGCGAGGGCAAGCCGCTGTTGATCTATTCCGACCCGCCCAAGGTCGCAGGTTCTCTTTCCTGAGAGCGCCGCGGGGTTGAACTAATGTCCCCCGTCCCCATCTATGTACAACAAATGTCCCGTTGAGGTACCGCCATGTCCGCCACCGAATATTCTTCCGATCTGACCCAGTTTCCGCTGCTGCCCCTGCGTGACGTGGTGGTGTTCCCGCACATGGTCATTCCGCTGTTTGTCGGCCGCCCCAAATCCATCAAGGCGATGGAAATCGCCATGGAAGCGGGCAAGAGCATCATGCTGGCGGCGCAGAAATTCGCCGCGAAGGACGAGCCCGCCGCCGACGATATGTACCAGATCGGCTGCATTGCCAACATCCTGCAAATGCTGAAACTGCCGGACGGCACGGTAAAAGTGCTGGTCGAAGGCAGCCAGCGCGCGGTGATCAAGGAAATCGAGGACCAGCGCAGCCATTACGTCGCCGTCGCGCGGCCGGTTCCCGCGGATGCGAGCGACAATAACGAGGTCGAGGCGATGCGCCGCGCGCTGGTAACCCAGTTCGACCAGTTCGTGAAGCTTAACAAGAAAATTCCGCCCGAGATTCTGACATCGCTCGGCGGTATCGAGGAAGCGGGACGCCTGGCCGACACCGTCGCCGCGCATCTGCCGCTGAAGCTCGAGCAGAAGCAGCAGGTCCTGGAGATGTTCGACGTAAAGGCGCGCCTGGAGCACCTGCTCGGTCAACTGGAGACCGAAATCGACATCCTGCAGGTGGAAAAGCGCATACGCGGCCGGGTCAAGCGCCAGATGGAAAAAAGCCAGCGCGAGTATTACCTGAACGAACAGGTCAAGGCCATCCAGAAGGAACTGGGCGAGGGCGAGGACGGCGCGGACCTCGATGAGATGGAAAAGAAGATCAAGGCTGCACGCATGCCCAAGGATGCGCGTGTAAAGGCCGAGGCCGAGCTGAAGAAGCTGCGCCTGATGTCGCCCATGTCTGCCGAAGCCACCGTGGTGCGCAACTACATCGATATTCTGGTGGGGCTGCCGTGGAAAAAGCGCAGCAAGATCTCCAAGGACATAGGCGCCGCGGAGAAGAGCCTGGACGCCGATCACTACGGGCTGGAAAAGGTCAAGGAGCGCATCGTCGAGTATCTCGCGGTACAAAGCCGCGTGGACAAGGTGAAAGCACCCATACTTTGCCTGGTCGGCGCGCCCGGCGTGGGCAAGACCTCCCTCGGGCAATCCATTGCGAAGGCGACCAACCGCAAATTTGTGCGCATGTCCCTGGGCGGCGTGCGTGACGAGGCGGAGATCCGCGGCCACCGCCGCACCTACATCGGCTCCATGCCGGGCAAGATCCTGCAAAACATGACCAAGGTCGGCGTGCGCAATCCGCTGTTCCTGCTGGACGAAGTGGACAAGCTGGGCATGGACTTCCGCGGCGATCCGGCCTCGGCCTTGCTCGAGGTGCTGGACCCGGAACAGAACCACACCTTCGTCGACCATTACGTCCAGGTCGAGTACGACCTGTCGGAAGTGATGTTCGTCGCCACGGCGAATACGCTCAACATTCCGCCGGCACTGCTCGATCGCATGGAGGTCATCCGGCTGTCGGGGTACACCGAGGACGAGAAGATACATATCGCGACGCGCTACCTGCTGCCCAAGCAGCTCAAGAACAACGGGCTCAAGCTCGAGGAGGTTTCGATCGCCGAATCGGCGATACGCGACGTGATTCGCTACTACAGCCGCGAGGCCGGCGTGCGCAGCCTGGAACGCGAGATTTCCAAGATCTGCCGCAAGGTAGTGAAAACCCTGGTAACGAAAAGCCGCGACAGCAAGATCGTCGTCACCGCGAAGAATCTGGACAAGTTCCTCGGTGTACGCAAGTACGCTTTTGGCATCGCCGAGAAGAAGAACCAGCTTGGACAGGTTACCGGCCTCGCCTGGACCGAGGTCGGCGGCGAGCTGCTGACCATTGAAGCCGTGGTTATGCCGGGCAAGGGCAAGAGCATCACCACCGGCAAGCTGGGCGAAGTGATGCAGGAGTCGATCCAGGCCGCGCTCACCGTGGTACGCAGCCGCTCGGCCAAGCTCGGCGTCGCCGAGGACTTCTACCAGAAGATCGACTTGCACATACACCTGCCCGAGGGCGCGACGCCCAAAGACGGGCCCAGCGCCGGCATCGGCATCTGCACCGCGATGGTATCGATACTTACCGGTATTCCGGTGCGCGCCGACGTTGCCATGACCGGTGAAATCACGCTGCGCGGGGAGGTGTTGCCCATCGGCGGCCTGAAGGAAAAGCTGCTCGCAGCACACCGCGGCGGCATCAAGGTGGTGTTGATTCCGGAGGAAAATGTAAAGGATCTCGCCGAGATTGCCGACAACGTCAAGAACCGCCTCGAGATCGTGCCGGTCAAGTGGATAGACCAGGTGCTCGAGTTGGCGCTGGAGCGCAAGCCCGAGCCATCGAGCAAGAAGGACGACGCTACCCCGATTACGCCCGCCTCCGAGGGCCAGCCGGTGAGCGGAGTTTTCACGCACTGAACATGCGTGTGTCCTCCCGGAATAGCACTTGACACGCGTGATTGGCGCTTGCTATAACAATCGAGTAGCCACCGTCGGCGTCTGCAGGAATCGAGCCGCACTCTCACGCCGGCAGCGCGTTTTCTCCAATTAATGTTTTTTCCATATTCGAATTCAACTAACGCGTAAAGAGGGGATTCAACGTGAATAAATCCGAAATGATCGATCAAATCGCCAAGTCGGCCGATGTTTCCAAGGCGGCGGCCGGACGCGCACTGGACGCAACTGTAACGGCGATCAAGACCGCGATGAAAAAGGGCGGCATGGTGACGCTGGTTGGGTTCGGCACTTTCTATGTAGGCAAGCGAGCGGCGCGTAGCGGACGCAATCCGCGCACTGGCGCGAGCATCAAGATCAAGGCAGCGCGGGTTCCGAAATTCCGCGCTGGCAAAGCACTGAAAGATGCGTTAAACTAACGCGCTTTTTGGACCGAGCGCCCCGCGTTTCAATCAGTCCAAGAGGGTGCTTAGCTCAGTTGGTAGAGCGTCGCCTTTACACGGCGAATGTCGGGAGTTCGAGCCTCTCAGCACCCACCAGGGTGTCTTGTATTGCTGGAGTGGTAGTTCAGTTGGTTAGAATGCTGCCCTGTCACGGCAGAGGTCGCGGGTTCGAGTCCCGTCCACTCCGCCAACTACCCTTTCCGATGACATCCGGAGACGTCCAAAGTAGTTGGAAAAACCCTGTATATTCAATGCATACAGGCTAGTTTTGCTTCCGAAGCCGTGCGTTGACTTCCGCCAAAATCCGTATATCATTTGTGGGTGGATTTGAGGGTGGAAGGAACGCCATGGCCCGCGAAATTCATCGTCTCACCGCGTTGGCAATATCAAAGAAAAAGCATCCAGGCGCGTATGCCGACGGCGGCGGCCTGTGGCTTCAGGTCACCGAGACCGGATCGAAGAGCTGGAGCTTTCGCTTCATGCTCGGCGGGCGCGCAAGGGAGATGGGCCTTGGACCCTTGCACACAGTCTCGCTTGCAGATGCGCGTGAGCAGGCGAGAGCGTGCCGCGCGCTGCACCGCGATGGTGTGGACCCGATCGAGCATCGCAAGCTTGGAAGGGCCGAGGCCGCGCTCCAAATGCGCTGTGCGAAGACCTTCGATCAGTGTGCAGCCGGATACATCGAGGCGCAGCGCCCGGGGTGGAGCAATCCGAAACACGCGGATCAATGGACAAACACCCTGAAGACTTACGCCAGTCCCGTCTTCGGGCAGTTACCCGTCCAGGCTGTCGATACGGAACTGATCGTCGAGGCGCTTAACAAGATATGGACCTCCAAGACCGAAACTGCCACGCGAGTGCGTCAGCGCATCGAGTCCGTGCTCGACTGGGCCACCGTGTCGGGCTTCAGAAAGGGCGACAACCCCGCGCGTTGGGCCGGCCATTTGGAACACAAACTCACCAACCCCGCGAAGCTGAAGAACGTCGAGAACCTGCCCGCGCTCCCGTTTGCCAAGATCGCGAGTTTCCTCGCCGATCTCAGGAAGGAGGAGGGCATAGCCGCCCGAGCGATGGAGTTCATGATCCTGACGGCCGCACGTACCGGGGATGTGCGCGGCGCCCTGTGGAGCGAGATCGACTTCGAGGAGAAGGCTTGGACGATTCCCGCCGAGCGCATGAAGATGAAGCGCGAGCATCGCGTCCCATTGTGTGACCGTGCCCTGGCAATCCTTGAAGATATGCAAAAGCTCAAAGCCGATGATCAACCGTATGTCTTCCCTGGCGGCAAGGTAGGCAAGGCAATGTCAGATGGCGCGCTGCTCGCCCTGCTGAAACGGATGAAGCGCACGGAAATCACACCACACGGTTTTCGCAGTACGTTCAGGGATTGGGGGTCGGAATGCACCGCCTATTCTCATGAGGTGCAGGAACTGGCGCTCGCGCACCTGATCAAGAACAAGGCCGAGGCGGCCTATCGCCGCGGTGATTTATTCGATAAACGCCGGCAGTTGATGGATGAATGGCAGCGCTACTGCGAAACTACAGTGCCAGCCAGGGTGGTTTCTAACAAGAAAGAATAGGTGGCATGCCCGGCTCACTCGGCCTTGAAAAAAGCCTGAGCGAAAGACCGCCTCATCCCTGCGTCGGGCCTAGGCGGTCTCCCCAATTTTGCGTAGCGCGTCGCGCTCTGGCGGCGTTTGCGGTGATCTGCGCGGACGGGACGACATCCGCGCGCGGCGAGCGCCGCCAGAAACCAGTCAATGACCTCGGCGTTGGTACGCACTGTTGCCAGAGTCGATCGCCAAGCAGATGCAATTCTGTCGGCAGCCATGCATGCGCTTGATCTATTACGCCAGCTGCTGGCTGCCGTCCCGGGCGATCTTCACCCGCTCCCCGATCCAATCGCTCACCTCCGACTCGAGCCACCCGACCGCGCGTGGACCGAGCGGCACCGGCTTCGGGAAAACGCCGTCTTTGATGTATTGGTAGATCGTGCTGCGCGAAAGCCCTGTGCGAGTTTCGACCTGCTTGCGCCGAAGAAATGCGGGCTCCCGCTGGATAGTTTGGACCATGTCCGTCACCTCGCTGCTGTTAATGGAAGGTGGCAAGATCTTTCCATGCTGCGCGCTCGTTGTCTGCCCGAATCAGAGCCTCGATGAGGCCACAAAAGCGCTTGACGGCCGGAAAACCGGGGGACGTTACCCAAGGACGGCCGTGACCGCTGACGCTGAGATTTTCGCGGTCATCCACGGTTCGATGCGTGCGGCCCCCTCTTACACGCGCAGATCGGGCGGTGGATAACTTGGACTGAACTCAGCATCAATCTGGCGGCTGCGAAGCAGAAGCAGAGGTCGATTTCAAGTCGAATCGTGGCTTCCTCGAGGCCACGATTTCACCGGACGGCATCGGTTTTCCGGGCATCAATGCGACCATAGTGCCGCATATGATGAGCACCTTGGACGCCGGACCGGATGATTCATGGCATTGGCGCGCGGTCCTTTCTTTGTTGTTCGGAATGGCCGGAACCTACTCCCGTCCTGTGGTCAGCTACGTCGTCATAAAGGTTCGCTACACGGCCCTATGCAAAGCTTTCCATATAGCAAGGATATGATCCGCGCCGCTTCAAAACCGCGATAACTCAGTTCTTAGAGCAACGGACTGAAAATCCGTGTGTCGGTGGTTCAATTCCACCCTTGGCCACCAGTATCCATGCGGCTCTCCACTCGGAGGGCCGTTTCTTTGCCCCCCTTGGGGAAACGTAGTGTGATCACCAACTCGTGGTGATCAACTGCCGGATTTCGGCCTACCAGCCTTAGGCCAACTATCAACCTTCACCGTATCCGGGCAGAGGATTGGCTTTGGTCATTCCCCCGTGGCAGGAAATCAACTGACTTTCCTCGGGCAGAGAATCAACCTAAATTCCCTGTAATACCCCGTAGTTATGCCCCTGTTGTCTTGTACCCCAAATTGCTGGAAAGTGGGGACGGTGAGACAGGTTCCGTGAATCGACTCCCCCCGGTTTGGATCAACGCCCGGTGACTGATCAACATAGTTATCCACGTCAACGGTTTGTTCAAAACGAATCGGGGTGCTAGGTCAACGATTCGGTGAAAACGAATTGGTGTTTGATCAAGACCAGATCAACCAGCCTGGAATCTTCCGATGACCTTACCTAATAACCGTACCAGCGCCGCATGTTCAGTGGTAACTCGATGATTTCCCGAATCCGTTTAACCCCAATCAACGGCTTAGAGAGAATAGAGGGGGTTGATTACTCATCTTTGAAAAAGAGTTCCTCCAGATTGTTGTCGAAGTTCTTCATGTTGATATGATAAATTTTCTGCTGGTCTGCTTTCAGTGTGTCGTTTAACTTATTAAGCTTTGCAGTCACACGCCCTGGTTCCATGCCTTTCCATTCCTTAACTTTTTCTAGGACCTTGTGGTACATGTCTTCTCGCATACGATGCCCCATCTGTAGGCCCAACGTGCTCGGAAAGATCTGCTTATATGAACGCACGACTTCTGCTTTGCTTGGCGCTAAGGTGAAATAGTTTAGTAGAAATTCAGGCCGCATGATGTACCGTGAACCACTCTTCATTACTAGCTCAACGGTGTGCTTCTGAATTTTCGTTTCATGTGTCAGCCACCAGGTCAGTAACCCGAATTCTGTAACCTTGGTCGTTTCCCCCCGCGCTCTTCTCAGTCCATAGACGCCGTATACCATTAGCGCATCGTTGTACGCTAGCTGTTCGTTTTTCTTATCCATTGCATTGAGCATATTTTCACTCAAGGCTTTGACCTTGCTAACGTCAACTAGTGCTTCTAGATCAGCCTTGGAGTAAAACTCCAGGCTAAATTGACTAATAAGGTAAAGGCGCAAATCATCGCGCCCGGAATCACTAGATACTTTGTCATAGTCTATGAATTGCCCCATGAACTCTCGCCACCCATGGACTTTTTTAGCCTCCTTGGCGTAGAAGTAGGTCCGAATTAGTATTTTTGACGAGTGACGCGCCAGAGCACGGTCAACATACGGCTCAATCTCGGCAAAGTGATTGATGAATTCAAAGTTTGTTCCCCGAAGATGCGTATATATCTCCTCCAGGATTGGCTCACTTAGAAGCAATTGAACGCCCGCATCTCTTGCAATCTTCAGCATATTTCTGGTGTGTTGATCTTCTGGTGCCAGGAAGCGCTCTGTCAGTGCACGAATTAGAACGTCACTTCCAACGTATAGTCGAAAATTCGACGTCATGGATTGGAAAAACTCAATGAGCCGTGGCTCGGCGCGAAGAACAAATAAGAGGACGTAAGTGCGCGATAGTGAGTATAAGAAATAACGCTGCCGCTCGGATGCTTTGTAAAACATTTCAGTGAGCAGCTCCCGAAGTTCAATACGGAGCATTAGCAGCTTTTCGCCATATATTCCCTTCGCTTCGAGCACCTTCTCTATGTGATCCGTGACTGTTTGAAGTGCTTCGCCACCGGTATCCTTGTTCGTGATGAAGTAGGAGAGTTGCAAGCCCTCTGACTGAAAAAATAGCTCCAACGCATCAATTGTCATTTCTGCAATTGAATGCAATTCTGCGTCGTCTAGATCCTGCCGAGTTCTTGCAGATGTCATTAATTCCTGGACAACCGATTGACGCAGCGACTCGTCTTTCGTATTCTCGCTGGCTACAATTTGTCGGGTTTCATAGACCAAACAGTACTTACCCTCTTTCTTATACGTTCGAATCTCTCGGCCATTTACGCCCCCCTTTGAGGATAATTCAGCAAGGCGTCTGTCAATTTCTGCATTAATGAATTGCTTGGCCCATGGAATAGTGTCTAATATCTTCTTCAATATCTCCTGTTGGGACATCAGCAATCCCTTGTCTGGATCTGTGTCATTTAAGGCCCAAAGGATGAGAGAGTCGGTGAGCGTTTTGATTAGGTCGTTATTGCCCAAGCGATTTTCGACTTCCTGCTGCAAGAACACGTAGACCGATGGGTCGGTGACATATTTGGACTTCTTAATTAGTCCTGCTGCACCGATGTTTTTCAAAAAATCGGTATAGTGCACTAAGTGATTGTGGAAGGATGCGGACGCCGCTGCGCTATCGTTGATGTGACCCACGATATATCGGGAATCTCGGATCCGAATTCTTACCCCCAATTCCGCTTCCAGATGTTCTTCTTCCAGATCAGATTGAGGAACGTTCCGAGAGGTTAGGAAGATGAGGGTTTTCGGTTCTCTCCCTACTTCGAGGAGGCGCACTACGGTTTGTCGAATCTTGGCCCGGTGGTCACGCTGTACAGTTATTTGATAGAAGATGTGGGGGCGTTCACACTCAAATAGTTCACCTCCATCTGTACCATCAGCACCACCGTCATTTATCCCACCTAAAGGGACGAAACTGGAACCCTCCAGCGCAGCCATTAGGTCTTGAGCGAAACGCTCGAAGTCAGTGCCCTGCGCGCGCTCAAGCGCTATTTGGACTAATTCCGGAGACGTTGTACTTTGCGCCATAGTTCCCCCTAAAGATTTCCCCACCAATTATCCATGACGCCTTACACGACCTTTCCGATTCCTTCATCAAGGTCAACGTCGCTACGGAACACATGAACTGCTGTATCTCCGAAGGCGACCTTTTCTAGCTGGCGTGATGCTTGTACTTCTGCCTTGAGCAGTCGTGAGATGATTTCGTAAAGGCGATTCGCTTTGTATGAGGAACAAGCCACGCAGAAATCCAGGGCCTCGTTATGAGTGAAGAACTTGCCCGGGACCTTCGCCTCATTGCCGATAACCAACCCATAACGAAGGTAAGGGTAAATCTGTTTGTGCTTACGTGCCTTGGCGCTGTATATGAGTACATCGTGAGTGCTCAGACCGGGTTTGAATTCAAGAACAACCCTTGGGATACTTGTCTCTGCGTCAAGCGTTTCGAAAACACACAGATCTGTCTGAAAAGCGGAATGGCCGCGCATCGGCTTCTTGGGGTTGACCTTAATCTGAAGATGATTATCGACAGTTACTTGGTACAAGAGTGATGCCCCGCGCCTAATTGATAATGGGGGAGCAAGAACCTCCTCGGCGGCGGCCATTGCTGTGGCAACAAACGGATCCTCATTCAATTTGTCTTCCTCCGAACTGAGTTGTCTAACGGACGGACATTCAGAGTTACATCAGCCGGCCAATTCGTTGAGTCGTTCTTTGGTGAACTTCCATGAATCTGGAATCTTGTCGATAGCGCCTGCCGCTTGAGCGCGGGAAGTCCAGGCATGATATTCGTAGAGAATTGTGTCACCGCGCCCCGCTGCTGCTGCCTTTAGCCACAAAGCAATCTCAACTGGAGTAGCAAGGTACATGCGTGGTAATTCGTCGATTTGAATATCCTTGAACTGAACAAGACAGAATATGGTCTTCTTCGAATGCTTCTTCAGCCAATCGTCTACAGCAAGGTGGTACTTGGAATTGGCAAGATAAGATTGTGTAAGACCCCATCCTCCATCTTGACTCCCCTTAACCGAGACCTTCAGTATGAGTTCACCATTAACAGCAACCAAGTCATATTCAGGTTCCTTCGTTGATGATTTCGTTTAGGCGCATCCAGTATTTATGCTGTGCGACCGACTGCCCGCCTTCGGCTATGGGTTCTCATCAACGCATTTCCCGAACGTTGTCTTCACCCTAACTTTGGTTGATCGTTAAGCAACAACATCAACAAGCTAGTATCGACCGTAGAACAGTCTCAAGGCTGCTCTCTCTCTCGTTCCCAATCACGATTTGGAGCAGATGACAGTGGAGTCGGGATGGCTTCCTCTTGCGCCGTTCCCCAATCATTAAAACCCTAATAGGCTATGGGTTGTAACATCATCACATACAACTCAATCTCCCGGCTTGTTCAAAGTATTGTGTTTGCATTCTGATTATGTCGTTGACAAGTGGTTGGCTGTTCGGAGCCCACGGATCCACCCCTTTTAGCACCTTTAACGAACTGTCACGCTGCACAACTACTGCCCGCTGCAAATTCTTACATTGCCAACTTGTACTTTTCTGAAGTGTCTCTATGAGACCATCCCATCCTTTCATAACGGGAAGATCTAGCAGAGCAAGTGATTGAAGTCGTCTTTTGGCTGATTCTCGGCCTTGACTAGCAGCCTTCTCGTACCATTTTTTTGCTTCTTCATAATTCTTCTTAGTTCCTATTCCATCTTCGTACATCGTGCCTACGTTCTCCTGGGCAATAGAGTATCCTTTGTTAGCAGCAACCAAAAAGTACTTCGCCGCCTTATTGACGTCCTTTTTCACCCCTTCCCCTTTGTAATACATAACCCCTAATGCGTTGTTTGCAAGTGCGTGTCCCTTTTCCGCCGGACTCTGATACCACTTGAACGCTTCCGATAAATCCGTCGGCAACGTGTTGCCGTAGTGAAGCCGGTTTGCAATTTGATACTGAGACTCAGCATCATCGAAATCCGCTCCAATCAGAGCCAATGCTATAACGGCCAATTCCTTTGATAGGTCAGGGCTTTTTGGCTTGTTCCAGAAAACAGGTCCAGTACCAACATCGGCCACGCGTTGTCCATTAGGGGCTACCAATACCAATTTCGGAGGATCGCTCTCCCCTTCTGAATCTGTCTCAGAAAAAACCAAATAGTTGGCGTATTTGCCATTCAAGCCAACGGCTACAATCTTTCCCTGACCTACAAAGCGAACCTCACCAGTAGAAATCTTTAGCATTTGTATCGCAGGAGATTCGAACGACCAACCAGCAGTTTCAAAATATAGGGAATCTTCATCTCCGAAAAATAAATTCCGCAATCCACGTAGATTATTCTTCGGATCTGGATCTTCCTTGGATGCGAAAAGTCTTCTTTCCTGCCCTCCATCAACGAGCACAATGTCTTCCATTAAGATACCGTCCGCTTTGGATTGGTCACGAACAAATGCGACAGCGCCACTCTTCATTACAGTCGGATCTCTATCCCTTCCGGTTGACGTAATTTGTATCAAATTCTGCTTGTCGCTTGAGTAAAAGATATTGCCATCTTTTTCTTCAGTTCTTCCAGGGCGCGCATTATTCGTAAAGGATGTCCGCAGCGCTTTGATATCGTCCACTGTGAGTTGACTACTTCCGGTCGCCGGGCTGGGTGACGCCATCATCACGGCGGGATTATTGTTGATACGACTGCACTTAAGTCCCAACGGCATTTGATCAGTGTCAAAGAGAACTTTTGTATTGACATTTGATAGCTGAACTCTGGGCCAATTGAAAGCTTTGTCGGACAGGCTATCCAATTGTCCTGTAAAGAATAGACTAATGTCGCTTTGTGGTGATCCCGGCAAGGCATCGCCAGTAAGAAGGCCTATCAACTCGACGCGCATATCCTTGCCAGTCACCTGCATCGCACCAATAAGCTCCTTATTTGATAATTTCACACCATATTCCGGTGTCCATTTCACCTTGAGTCTTCGGTCAGCCGCAACGGCTAATGACAGTTTCCTTATTAGCTTGGCATTTGTAACGTCACAGGACCAAACACCAGCCAAATCGACATCGCTGTCAATCGGCGACCTTGTAACCCAAATTACCCCACTGGCAATAGCAATCGCCGCAATCGCAACCGCTGTCCATTTGATCAGTTTCATGCTGAGCCCCTTGAAAACACCTGGATTGAATTTGCTGCGTTCACGCTGATGCCTTGAATATTGGAGGGGATGTCGCCAAATCGTTAGTAGGCGTTACTAAGTACTAAATCAGTCTCTCTCCAAAGAAATGACAAAGCCTTGTTGTCGAAGGAAGTGTGTACCCGTACTTGCAATAATTCATTGCCCCCAGTTTCTACTAACGTGGCATCAGTGGCTACAATCTAGCGTGAGCTAATCGGTTCTTGCATTGAGTCGCTTCGTCGTCTTCTTCGTTGTGTTAGCAAAGGCACAGGCGATATCAGCATATCACCTTGACCGTCGAACCGTAATCTACGGCGAATTGCGATTCAATCGCATCTAAGTAACTCTTACCTGTTGTCTTCTAGCACCACTTCGTTGACCGTGTGGCGTATGCAAGACGCCACTATTCATCTAAAGGACTCCCGTACCACGGAGGAGGCCACGTGTGCGTCGTCCAAAATGACGGCTGACACCTTTATGGGAGCGGTCGCAGGGCCACGAACACCAAATTTGCTTCGTCCGTTAAACAACGCCTTGTAGGTGGCGATCATAATCGCCTTCCCGTTCAAGAAAGCATCATCCAATGGCTTGCCAGTCTGATATGGGACTGCCGCGATCCCAAGTGCCTTGGCTTTTACCAGTGCTTGATTCACAAGCTGGCGCGTCGGCGCAAGGTAGAGGACCGGTTCATTGGTTTCGTAAACGGTGGACTGCGCCATAATTAGTCCGACAAGCGTCTTTCCGCCACCAGTGTGCAGCTTGAGCACGACGTCGCGCTCCTTGCGACGCTGGAACCACGATTCCAGTACCTCGGCCTGGCTCGTGTATAGATCGTTGATACCGGGTGGTTTTGGCAGCCGACGGAAGATCTCCAACGGCTCGATTGGCGTCGTCTTCTTCTTTTGGGTCCTGAGTTTGGCAAAGTCAACCACCGCGCTCCCTCCTAGGTCTGTTCGTTCGCCTAACCGCCGGAGCAAGATCACGCAGCTCACCGTGATCGTCAGCTTCTACTACGGCAGGATGTTACCGACAGTTATCGTGAAAACTCGCGGCTCGATCACTTCGAGCATCACACCGGTGATGCCGGAGGCGAAAGCACCTTCGTGGTTCTTCTTGGCAGCTTTCCGTCCGACGACGACTGAATTAAGTACCCGCCCACCGATTTCGACCTGTAGCTGGAAGGCGCCACCGAATCCTATACAACCCCGCTTAACCCCAATATACTCCAATCAAACCAACTCCACGCAGGAGCGCAGACCGCAAATGAATGACCGTTGGATGTCGGTCGACGAGATTGCCGAATACCTGGGTGTCAGCAAGGACACCGTATATACCTGGGTGAGCTCTAAGGGCATGCCCGGCCACAAGGTGGGTCGGTTTTGGAAATTCAAAAAGGATGACGTGGATGCCTGGGTACGCGCAGGCGGAGCCGCGTCTGCGTCCGACGACCTCAATGAGATGGAACAAAGGCATGGTTAAGAAGAAAACACAGTCCCGTGTGCCCAAGAAAGATGACGTGACCGAAACGGAAGGTAATGCGTCTACAGACAGCACGATCGCAATCGAGGACGGCAGCATCCTTGACTACATCACGGACCGCCCTGTTCCAGAAACAGACAAAGAGCGCGTCCGTCAACGTATTGCTCGGGCGTTATTCCACGAATATGGCGTGTCCGTGGACGACATGTTGCCCGATTTCAAGCTGCGAATTGATGGCCGGTTGAAAAAGCTGGACCTCGTCATCTTTGAACCTGGTGCACCGAAAGATGCCGAGCATGTCCGGCGCGTCGTGGTCTGCGAGAAGGAACCGACTAACAGCCGAAAGAGTGCTTACAAAATGCGGTCACCGGAAGAGGCGGAGAAAGAATTCAGCCTCTTGAAAGCGGCGATGGTGGAAGCGCCGCACTGCAAATACGGGCTTTGGACCAATGGACTGGATTTTTTCTTCTTCGAAAAAGAGGTTACCCGGTTCGATGTGAAATTTAAGTCGCTTGGTGACTGGCCACAGGCAGACGAAACCATCGGTACGCGCGATGTTGGCTCACTGGCCAAGATGCGCAGGGCTGAACCGGAGATGCTTCGTACCGCGTTTCGTCGTTGTCACAATTTCATCCACGGCAATGAGGGAATGTCCAAGGATGCAGCCTTCTGGCAGTTTCTATACCTCATCTTCTGCAAAATGTACGACGAGCGGCAATCCAGTGATCATCGCCGGTTTTGGGCGGGTCCAACAGAGCAATTCGAAGAGGTTGGGCGAAGAGAGATCAAGAAGCGCATTACGGCCCTCTTCGAAGATGTGAAGAAGAAGTACAAAGCCATCTTTACAGGCAAAGAAGAGATTAGCCTCTCCGATCGCGCACTCTCTTTCATGGTGTCCGAGCTTGCGAAGTACGACTTCGGTAGGTCAGACGTCGATGCCAAAGGGGCGGCATATCAGGAGATCGTCGGTACTAACCTGCGTGGTGATCGCGGGCAGTACTTCACTCCCCGGGGCGCCATCAAATTGATGGTGAAGATGCTCGATCCGAAGCCGGACGAGCGGGTGCTCGACCCCGCCTGCGGAACCGGGGGTTTTCTGGTTGCAACGGTCGCTCATATACTCGCCAAGTACAAGGCGGACATGCCGTCCGAAGGCGAGGAGACTGCCGACAGTCTGGTGGCGGGCAACTATGTCCGAGAGTTCGTCGAGGCGAATCTTTTTAGCGCCGATTTCGACCCAGCTCTGGTTCGCGCCACGACCATGAACCTGATGATGGCAGCCGGATCGAAGGGCAATGTTTTCCATATGGATTCACTCACGTTTCCGGCAGGGCATCTAGACGGACTGAAAGAGGCAACAGAGAAGATTCCGCTTGGTTCCATCGACGTGTTAATGACAAATCCGCCGTTTGGATCCGACATCCCGATCACCGACCCGGCGATTCTCGGAAAGTATGAAATCGCCCGAAAACCCCAAAAGCATGAGGGTGGAATTCCTCCAGAGGGCTATCAGTCTGCCGTAGCACCGGAGGTCCTGTTCATCCAGCGCGGCATTGAATGGCTGCGTCCTGGGGGGCGTATGGGCATCGTCCTTCCGGATGGCATTCTTGGCAACCCGGGGGATGAGTACATTCGTCGATGGATCCTGCGAAATTGTTGGGTGTTGGCAAGCATCGACCTGCCTGTAGAAACATTCATAGTCGAAGCAAACGTCAACATTCTCACAAGTCTGCTTTTCCTCAAGAAGAAGACTCGCGAGGAAATTCAAGCCGGCGATCTCGGCAGAAAGGTCGACTACCCCGTCTTCATGGCTGTCGCAGAGAAGGTGGGTTTCGACCGGCGCGGTGTGCCGCTCTACGAACGGACTCCAGATGGAGAGGAGATTCTGAAAGAGTACACAGACACTGAGCGTATCCGCATCGGCGGAAAGTTGGTCGTTCGCACGCTTCATCGGAAGAAGAAGATCCTTGATGATGATTTGCCCAAGATTGCGGAGGCATATCGCGAGTTTCGGCAAAAACATCCGGAGCCAGGAGCATGATCACCCGAATCGAGGCGACCCGTTATCGCTGCTTGGAGCTTCTCCAGACTGACCTTCAGGCATATGGGGTGCTGGTTGGCGCGAATGGCTCTGGCAAGTCCACTTTCATGGACATTCCCGGTCTTCTAGGGGACTGCCTTCAGCAGCAGGAGGTTGGGCAGGCTTTCACGACAAGGCTGCACGGCCGTCCGCCTCGCAGTTCAACCTTGAATGAATTGGTGTTCTGCAACCGTGGAAACGATTTTGTCCTCGCGATCGAGGCAGAGCTTCCTGAAGCAATCGTCAGCTCCTTATTGCCCTCGCAGTCCGGTCCTATTCAGAACAATGAGAATCGGTGGTTGAGGTATGTCCGATACGAAGTCAGGTTCGAGATTTTCAATGACCGACAGTTGATAATCGGAAATGAATTTCTCTTCTTGTTCGCCAAAACCAGCCAACCGAAACGTGGCAACGCTCGGCTTTACGGTGAGATTAGCCCACATCGCGACTGGCGCTTCATCATCGAGCGCCAGCGCGAAGGCGATGTCTCGTTTCGTCCCGAGGCGCAGCGGGGCAAGAAGGCACGCCCCTCGCGCGTCGATGGAAAAATGCTCGCTTTGCCTAAGATGCAATTCGAATCATCGACGGAGTACCCGGCTGCGCGATGGTTCTATGAGCTCTTGACCAAGCAATGCGTGTTCTACCGACCGAATATCGATCTTTTGCAATCCGCGAGTCCGCCTGGTCTCTCGACCGACCTAATGGTGAACGCCGCGAATCTTCCTTGGTTAGTACTGGACCTCCAAAGCGACAAGGAGAAGTTCACGGCATGGGTTGAACATGTCAAGACGGCCCTTCCTCAAGTAAGCGGAATTCGAGCAACGGAACGCGAAGAAGATCACCACGCATATCTCGCAGTTGCCTACAACGGCGGTTACGAAGTCACCTCATCCGGATTATCCGAGGGAACGCTGCGAGTTCTGGCTCTGACGATTCTCCCGTATTTGAACCGATGTCCTACGGTGATCATGACCGAAGAGCCGGAGACCGGTATCCATCCAAAAGCCGTCGAGACTGTCTTGCAGTCTCTGTCGTCCATTTATGGCTCTCAGGTAATTATCAGCTCTCACTCACCGGTAGTGCTCGCGGCAACCAAGCTGGATCAGATTCTGTGCGCCAGAATGGAGCCGAATGGAGCAGCCAATATCATTCCTGGTAACGAACACCCGCGGCTACTCGAGTGGCAGGGGGGGATAGATTTGGGGTCTCTATTTGCTGCAGGCATCATGGGATGAGGGATCTCGTTGTATTCGTCGCCGACTCGACGATGGAAATTGTGTTTAATAGTTTCCTCAGTCGTGCGGACTACCACGAGCATTACAATCTGAATATCCGCCCCATCGCATTTAAATCATCCGAGGACCTCATCAGAGTTCCGGGAAACGACCCAGGCGTATATGGAAAAGGGCACGAGTGGGTCCGTGAACGTCTGGGCAAGCATAGGCACGCGGTTGTCGTATTCGATCGGGAGTTCGGAACAAACCTCGACGCCGATACTCTCCGCGATGATCTAACCAACCGCATTCTTCAAACCGGTTGGGAAGCAGAACGATTCCGGGTGATTGTGATCGACCCGGAACTCGAAGCCTGGATGTGGCAGCGCAATCAGAAAGTTGCCACGCCGTTGGGGTTCGCGAGCGTTGAAGAGATGGTCAATTCAGTAATTGGTGCTGGATTGCCATGGCCGAATGGACATGCCAAGCCTGCCCGACCGAAAGAAGCCTTGGAAGCGATCGCACGCAAGCGGCGAATTGGCTGGTCGGCGGCCATTCACCGATCGATAACCACAAACGTTTCGCTTGTCGGTTGTCAGGATCCGACTTTTCTAGAGTTGCGCCAGGCACTTCAGTTGTGGTTCCCGCGAGGGGCACCGCAATGAAGATCAAAGAGGTGCCGTTTTCATGGATTGAGCGTTGGGGTCACCGTCTAGATGTGGAGCCATTTGTGGGCGGTGCAGTTGAAACGCGCGTTCGTTTGGAGAACGCTTCGTATCCCAAGAATCCGCTTCACAAAGTTACTGCTGGGCACAATGGCGGGATATATAACGGGCCGATGTTCCGTCGCAATTATGTCGATTCGCCAGAACATGGAGTGCCATTCCTGACCAGTGCCTCGATGCTTCGAGCGGACCTATCCAACGTCGGATTGTTACTGCGGAAGGACGCGGAAACACCAAAGCTGCGTTTCCTTCGGCTAACGCGAGGAACGACTCTAATCTCTTGCTCTGGCACGATCGGACGCACTGTCTACACCCGTCCTGACATGGAAGGAATGTGGGCCTCCCAGGACATTATGAAAGTCGTACCCAATCCAAGCGTCATTCCCTCAGGGTTTCTCTTTGCGTTCCTTTCGTGCAAGTTTGGAGTCCCGATGGTGACTAGTGGGACTTACGGCGCGATCATTCAGCATATTGAACCTGAACACATAGCTGACTTACCGGTCCCCCGTCTTGGACACAAACGTGAGGCGAAAATACACGATCTTGTCGAAAGGGCCGCCGACGCGAGAGCTCTTGCCACTGAATTGTTCAGGCGCGCGCAACAGCAACTTGCCTCGGCATTAGGACTCTCACATCGGGGAGATTCAAAGACAAGAGTGTGGTCCGAGACTAAGGCCAGTTGTCTATTCGATCGTCTTGACGCTTATTACTACTCAGACAAGTGCCTTAGTGCAAGACGAGCATTCGACGTGGCGTCCGGTTGCCAATCGAGAGAGCTTCAATCGGTTGCGGATGTCTTCATCCCAGGTATTTTCAAGCGACTTTACGCGGACGATCCTCAATTTGGCTACCCGTACATTACAGGGGTTGACGTTTTTCAGATCGTCCCGACATCGTCTCAATATCTCCAAAAGAAAGTCGCTGAGGTATATAGCCTCGTGGTGTCAAAAGGGATGATCCTTATCCAGGAGGCGGGCCAACTTGGAGGCCTCATTGGTCGTAGCGTACCGGTGGGTCGTCACCTAGATGGATTTGCAGTATCAAATAACATGATAAGGATTACCGCTCACCACGCTGAGGACATTGGTTACCTATTTGCGTTATTGTCCAGCGACTCGGGAATCACTTTGATTTCACGCGAATCGGCAGGGTCTAGCATTCCGCACATAGATGCTAACCGGGTACGGAGGATAAGAATCCCCTGGGCCGCGAAGCCACTCAGGTTGGACTTGAACGCTCTCGTAATGCAGGCGAGGGATTTGAGAGACGACGCGTGCGAATATGAGAACGAAGCACGCCAACTTGTCGAGCGATTCATCGCGGATGCATCTTAATGGCCAAAATCATCGCGATCGGTCAGCCCGTAAATGACGCCGAGCGTCTGGCAATCGCACACCTGCGCGATCATCTGCCAGACAGCTTTATCGTCCTCCACAATTTGGAGATTACCCGCGACGGAGACAAGTGGGAAATCGACCTTGCGGTTCTAGCGCCGCACGCGGTCTACCTGGTAGATGTAAAGGGGACACGGGGGGTAATCGACGTCTATGGCCCTAAATGGTATCCGGAAGGCCGGACCCCTTACGCTTCACCGCTCCCCAAGCTGCGCAGCCACGCTCGCGCGCTGAAAGGAATCATCACCAGCAGTCAGCCCACCCGGCAAGACTTGCAAGGAATTTATGTCGACGCGGCAGTTGTACTGACAGCCCAAGACGCCTACTTGAGTGACCGCGACGGTCGTGACGAAGGGAACGTCACTACTCTTAAGCATTCGGCAGCATTCTTCCAGAACACCGCTCGCATTCCCGGAAAGTATTCGAAGTCGATCGCGGTGTTGCATGCGATGGTGATCAAAGCCATTCAAGGGGTAGCCAAGCCTCGTTCAGGTCCATTGAGATTTGGCAACTGGGAGGTCCAAGAGCGTCTGGGCGGAACTGACGACTACACCGAGTATCGGGCGTACAACACATTTGTAGGCGCACGTGCGGGAACTGCGCTGCTGCGCGTCTATCAGGCTGATCCGTATGCGCCGGCAGAAGATCGCGAGGCGCAAAGAAATCGGATCGCTACTGCATACCGCGCCTTGAGTCGACTTCCGGGGCACCCCAATATTGCTGGTGCGCGCGACTTTTTTCAAACCGAAGAGGGTGATCGTTACGTCCTCGTTACTGAGGACGTTTCCGGGCAGGCACTGCGGGTGCACCTTGAGCGCCCTGCGCTTGCGCTCACATTCGATCAGAAATACCGCATCGCGCGAGAACTGCTCGACGCGTTGTCGCACGCCCATAGCCATGACGTGGTGCATCGCAACCTGAGCCCCGGAAGTCTACTGGTCGGATTAGACGGCCGATTGCGCCTAATTGGATTTGATTTCGCAAGAGTCGGGATCGAGCGAAGCCATACCATCGCGCATGACATCGTCGATGAAGTCGAGCCGGCGTATTGTGCGCCGGAAGCCTACCGCGAGCCGGGCAAAGCGAGCGCTGCCTCTGACGTGTTCAGCGCCGGGCTGATCCTTTACGAGCTTTTCGCTGGAGACAAACCGTTTAACGGCGACCCAACTGTAGTCTTCGACCAGAACGGCGTCTTCCCGGTGAAGCCGTCGACTGCTGTGGCCGAGGCGCCAGCGGGATTCGACGAATGGCTTCAACGGCTTTGTACTTTCGATCCTGTGGCGCGACTTACAGCGGCAGACGCTGAACGTGCTCTCGCCGCACTATTGGCGCCTCGGCATGAGCCCCGGGCGGAGGAGCTACTTGTTGCCGAGCCGGTAGCAAGCACGCCGGCGCCGGAAATCGATTACACGAATCTGGCTGCTGGCTTCGAACTGACTCACAAGTTCGTGGTGCAGAAGCGGTTGGGGCGGCCTGGCTCCTTTGGCGTTGTCTACAAAGTGATCGATACGTTAGGCGATGTGACGCGTGCCATAAAGCTTATCCTGCACGACCGCCATTCGACCATCGAGCGATTGAAACGGGAGTACCAGCAACTCGTACGCATCCCCGAGCATCCGCATGTGGTGCGCGTACTTGATGCCGATGTGATTCCGGGCAACGGACCGCCGTTCATTCTGTTCGAATATGTTGAGGGCAGTGACGTCGGCGAAATGATCGAGCAGCACCTGCTCGCACCGGAAGACACGCTTGAGCTTGCCAAGCAGGTGACGGCCGGGCTAACGCACCTGCATCACCACGGCGTTTTCCATTTCGACATCAAACCGCGCAACCTGCTGTGGACGGACGTCGGTGCAAGGATCATCGACTTCAACGTTTCGGTCAAGGCGGGGGATCGCGAAGCGCGCGGTGGTGGCTCCCGTCGCTACCTTCCACCGGATTTCGATCCGGAGGTGATCCCGCAGAATGGAGAGCGGGCGGACCGAGACCTATATGCACTTGGATTAACTATCTATGAGGCTCTGACCGGGCGTTACCCGTGGGACGCGACAGTTCCGCCGGTCGGGACACCTGCGCCAGATCCTCGGGAGCTTTCCGGCTTTGCCGACCTGGCGCCTGAGTTTGTCGAGATAGTCCTCAAGGCAATTGCACCAAAACGAGCGCAGCGTTATCCATCAGCTCTCGTGTTACAGGAGGCGCTTGATCAAGTGCGGGCTGCGCGCCGCCTTCTCCCGTCTGCAGTGTCACACCCGAGCATTGTCCTTGCCGGAGCGGCGCCGAACACGAACCCCTACGTATCTCACCTGATCACGCTTTACAGTCAAAGCGGGAGAAGCAATTGCGGAACTCGCGGGCTCGATGCCCTGGGTGAGCACTCCTATGTGGACACGGCATTGGACCGCGAATTGGTACCAGCGGTCCTCGAGGGAGAGTTCCGGCTTGTTCTAATTTCAGGGAACGCCGGAGACGGCAAGACGGCGTTCTTGCAGAAGCTTGAGCATCAAGCACAAGCATCCGGAGCAACGTTCGATCGATCCCTTCCCAACGGCTGTCAATTCTCCCTCCATGGACGCAATTACCTGCTCAACTACGACGGGAGCCAGGACGAAGGGGCGAAGAGCAACGACGAGGTTCTGCGGCAGTTCTTCGACCCGTTCTCTGGCGCATCGGAAAGGGATTGGAGTGCGCCGGAGAGTCGCCTCATAGCGATCAATGAAGGCCGGCTGGTAGACTTCTTGGCGGCGAATGCCGAACAGTTTCCCGCGTTGCGTTCTCTTGTATTGCGTGGCTTGTCTAGTGGCGAACCGGCGCACGGTGTCGCAGTGGTCAATCTGAATCTGCGCAGCGTTGTGGCCGACGCAAAAGATGGCTCGATTCTGGAGCGGCAGTTGCTTCGCATGACGGAGCAGCGGTTCTGGGCGCCTTGCGAAAGTTGCGACCTTAAGGCGTCTTGCTACGCGCTTCACAATGCCCGGACCTTCCAGGACGAGACTGCGGGGCCGAAAGCAATCGAGCGGTTGAAGACGCTCTATACCATGACCCACCTGCGGGGGCGTCTGCACATCACCATGCGGGACCTGCGCTCGGCACTTTCGTTCACGTTGGTTGGCAATCGAGACTGCAACGAGATTCATGCGCTCTATGCCAGCGGCAAACGGGATGAAATTGCCAAGAGCTACTACTTCAATAGCTGGATGGGTGGCGGCGTGCCAACCTCGGATCGCTTGCTGACCCTATTGGCTGACGTCGATATTGGCCTGGCGGAAGACCCGCGCTTCGACCGCGGTCTCGATTTTCTGTCGCCTGATGACCGCGGTCTATTCCGCTTCGAACAGCGCTCTGACTTCGATCGCGAAATCATGCAGACTTTGTTTGACTTACTTCCTCGCGACTACTCCGGCACTCCTAGCCCGCAGCGCAATGGTGCGCACCGCGGCTACATCGCAATGGCCCGGCGCCGAAACTTCTTCGAGCGAAGGGACAGTGGTTGGAGCGGGATGCTGCCCTACCGGACCGCAGATCGGCTCGTGAATATCGTGCGCAGCCGCGAGACTCCGGACGAACTCCGCAAGTCCATCTTGCACGCCATCAATCGCGGAGAGGGATTGTTGCGCCCGAGGCGTTTGGCAGGGAGCCTCGCATTGCAGGTGCGCCATGTTGATGGCGGGACGGTGCGCAGCTATCGACTGTTCCCGCTCGAGCGCTTTGCCCTAAGAGTTAAGGACGACGCCGAGCGCGCACGCTTTGTTGAGCACCTGCCCACAGGACTCGTGTTGCGATTTGACCTTGGCACTGGAAACGCCGAACCGGCCGAGCTGTTTATAAACCTGGACATGTTTGAGATGCTCGCGCGCCTGAATGAGGGCTATCGCCCCAGCGTCGAGGAGATCCAGGGATATTACCTGAGCCTGGCGGTATTCAAGAATGCCCTCAACGCGGCCCCGTACCGGGAAATTATGTTGACGACCTCTGGTCACGATTTCTACAAGTTGGCGCGCATGGCGGACGGGAAGCTGGAGATGACGCGCTTGAAGGAGGAGGTCTGATGCCGTTGCTCAAGCGTGACCGCGAGTTCCGTCTGTCGAAGATCAGCTACATCGACTTCAAGCATATCGAGATGGACCGGGTGCTTCTCGGGCTTTTCGAGCGAATCGCGCACGACGGCTTTCCTAGCCGATTCCGCCAGAAGCGGGAACTGACCATCAAAGACTTTGTAGACGAGATCATGGAACACCCGGAGCAGTTCAAAGGTTTCGGCGCGCACCGGGAGATCATCGAGCGATGGGTCGAGACCCATTTGATGGACATTGTGAATCGGGGCAAGCGCAACGAGGCAGTCGCCGGCCCGAGGCCTTTGCACGGATTTACTTATCGGTTTCGCAATCCCAAGCACTCTCGCGACTACGGCGCCGCACAACAAATCTATGAGGTTTTAGTGCATGCTCGCCAATCTGCAGGGCTTCACGCGATCGAGCATCTCAAGTCGTTCTTCTTTGACGGTTACGACAAAGTAACGAACAAAGTCGACCCGAACGCCGTAGTCGATATCGAGACGGCCACGCTTCTACATTTCCTGAGCCAGCGTAAGGACGAGGCGGACCCGGGGCAGGGTGGGGAACGATTCGCCCCACTATGCGTTGGGTCGGCCGATTTGTTGGCTGAAGACGTTCAGCGGCTACTCTTCTATCGCTCATTCATTCCGCGGTCGGTGATGGTGGATTATTTGAAGCTCCTGCTCTCGTTCCACCTTGCTCTATATCACCTGCGCCTCCTCAAGCTGCTCCCTGCACTGGTGCGTCGCGAAGGCGGTGACCCGATTTGTGCCAACGGCGCGTGCCCGGTCGATCCCCGCAGAGCCGCCAATCCACAGGGCGATTGTCCTTATCGCGTGGGAATGTTGGTCGATCTCTCAGGGAATCCAGACTCGCCAGTGGCACGGCTCGCGGAGCGGAGTGCCGACACGCATTACCGACGTATTCCGGCATTCGTTAGATCGTATTTTGTCACGAAGAAACTCGACGAGTTCGCGGAAGACCAGATCAGGAAAGGAAAGCTTACCCGTCCCGCGTCCGGTCATATTTCGGTCGGCGAGGTGCTTGGACTGCAGCGCGAGGCTCTCGCCGTAGAACGGGAAAAGTTTTTCGGAGCCCGGCTGTCTAGCGTCCTCGAGGACATGGCCGGGGAGGAGAACGGGTTGGATCCCGAACTCGCGTCGCTGGCTGAGATGAATTTGGCGGAGTTTGACAAATACATCGAGCTGCTTGTCGCTCTTCGCGGCGCATTTCATCGGCAATACATTACGGAATGCCTGGACGCGCTCATGCAGAAGAATCGGCCGGGTGCCTTGCTCTCACAGGGTCGCACCCGCAGCGCACCGCGCCGGTTTATTCTTGACAGTCGTCTCCTCGAAGTGCTGCTGCAGATTGCGGTGCTGCAGCCCGCTGGACAAGGTTTCCGCACGGGAGAAATGCGAGTTGATGAACTCCTAACGTTTCTTCGGGAGCGTTACGGCTTGCACATCGACCAGTTGCCCGAGGCCGAGGGATTTGGTCCCGCAAGCATCGAGGATAGGCAGGCACTCCGAGCCAATGTACAGGCGTTTGTATCCCGGCTGCGCGAGATCGGGTTCTACCGAGATCTTTCTGACGCCTACGTGACGCAGACCGTAACTCCGCGCTATCGAGTCGGAGTAGACGGTCAGGAAATCGGCGCATGAGCCAAGGTCTTCACGAACTGACACGGGCCGATCTGCTGGACGCCTTGGAAAGCGTCCTGCTGCCTTGGCTGAAGGGCCGAGTGCAGGCTCGCGAGGCAGGCCATTGCATGCGGATTACCGACCTCGACCGGGACCTGATGGTTCGGCTCTGTGGGCGGCTGCACGCGGAGAGTCCCGGGCTAACTACGGTTGTGCTGTCCGATGGCAGCAACCGGATCCCGGCGGACATCTCCGTGTCCAGCACCAAGCTCGTCGAACTGCGCAATCCGTTGCCCGATGGCAGTCAGCGCCCGCCGCTATTGGTGTTTGTGCCGAATGATCTTCGTGCCTCTGCGGAAGACTCCTTCGGCGTTGCCACCTTCGAGGAAATCCGCGTTGCAGGCATCTACGAAACCCTGCGGGGACAGCTCGTTGACCAATTGCCCATTGCAATACGAGGACCGCTGGGCGAGGTATTGCGAGTGGTGGCTGAGGGGGAAAAGCCATGGCCATTCGCGGACGGGCTGGCGATCGTACGCTTCCTTTTGAGTGGGAAGGTCAACGGCAACGAGCCAGAAGCAATCGGGGCCTCACTTTATGAAATCGGACTGGTTCCCGATTTTGACCTGCTGCTTCAGCCAGAGCGTGCTCCAGCGCGCGCATTCCGGAACAGGCAATGCGTAGAGCGGATCACATGGTCCTCGCGTTCGGAACGTGGTCGCGCGCTTGATCTTGGTCTGGCCAAGCCCGAATTCCGGGAGAAGCTGGGCGATTTTCTCGCCAGCTCTGGCGTGGAAGATCCGAGGCTGTGGACGCGCGCAATCGTTTTTGATCGATCCAATTGGGCGTTGGCGTTCAATAAATGGGAGTTTGAAGATGGCGGCGCAAGTCCTGATTCCGTCTTTATCGGTGACGTTACCCTCGATCTACCAGTCGTGGAGGATTCAGAGAAGGATCCGCGTCTTGCTGAGCTGATCGGACAGCGGGTTCTGCCCATAGGTAAAGGTGGACTGCGCAAGTTTAGCGTCAGTTTTCGCGTTGATCCGCATCCGTCGCGGGTCCAGGGGTTGCGTCGTTTTGTCGCCCAGGTCGTCTCTCGTGATAACGGTCCGATTGGTCTGGTGCGCCGCAAGGCAGCTTGGACCCGACCTACGGATGCCGCAACGGTCACCTTCTCATCGATCGGCAAGATTGAATGGGAGGAAGGCTGGCATTTCGTTCGCCTGCTCGCTGAGACGGAAGACGGCGACCTCATACCTCTCATTGACGAAGCCGGACAGCCGGTACCCTGGAATCCGGCACCGGAAGCTGGGGTTGTTCGACCCAACGAGAGCGACCTGTTCTATGTCCTTACTGACGAGGATGTGGAGGTTGAACCGCGCCAAAGAGCCGTCCCGCGCGAATCGAGCCTGGCACACGCACGCCTGAGAGCGCAATTCATTGCCGTGTCACAGGAGCGGGATCCGGCGGGGGTGAGTGTGTCGAGCGTGGAGTGGCTCGATCATAAAGGGCGTGGACGCGGCTTGAGCGGCGCAACCCTGGAGGTCAAGCTGGGCCGGGAGGGCGCGGTTCACGTTCCGATGTCCCCCGTGCTGCTGGATCTGGAGCGGCACATGTTGGCGGCGCCGGATAACGCCATCAGTTGGCGCATGGCTGTAACACAAGGTTCCGCTCGACCGGCCGTGGTGGATTTAGCGGGATGGCCAGAAGGCGTCGAGTCCGAGCGCTTTGTAGAGGTGCGGAGGCGCTATTTCGAAGAAATACGAACGACACCAAAAGACCTGGTAACGCAGGGCGCCGATCCATTCGTACTGAAGCCGCTGGCTCTGGAATACGCGAGTGCCTACTTGGACATGGTACAGGCCGTGGTAACGAGGGCCGACACGGGCGACGGCCCTGAAACTCAACGAGCATTGGTGGATCTGCGGCGCGTCCTTTCCGTCGATACAATCCGTATTGCGATAACCGATTACCGCGACCAGTATCGCGAAGCTGCGCTCGTGTCGCCGCTCCATCCGTTGAGGGCAATATGGTTCGCCACGTGGGCTGAACTAGGCCGCAAGTGGCTTGAGGCGGCGAAGAACGGTCCTCGCGAATTCATCGGACCAACGCGTGACGCGCTGCTGAAGCAGCTCGCCCCAGCCGCCTTCCCGCCAGTATTGCCCACCGAGGCGGGACATGTGCTTACGGCCGTAGACAATCTCAACCCGTTCTGGTCCCTGTATGCGCCATCGCAGGAGACGGATCCCCGTGGACTGGTCGGAGAGGTCTGTGCGGCGCTTGGCATTTCGGAACCAGCGATCGGTGGCGCTTTGATCGATGGTGTTTACTTGGCATCGAGGGCGCAACGCTATTTGGCCCAACACCCCTATGTACGGACCTTCGTGGTCAACGCGTTCAACGCAGGCCGAGCCACCGTCCTTGCTGACATGCTGCTCGAACTGCAGCGGCGACCTGCCTTTGCCGACTTGCGATATGACATTAGGCTTTTTGTCCCGGATCCCGATATGCCGGGCGTCGGTGAAGCATTGGTTTCGTTGCTCTCGCCGGAATCCGGAACAACCGGGAAAGAAGCGGACGCCTTTGTCACTCCAACGGAGAGCCATATTCGGCCAAAACTTCGTTTGGCAATCCGCGCGGCCTCTGAATTCCGGGATAACCCTGATCAACATGCAGCGCACATTTCGATGCTGTTCGACGTTTTTCCTGCGGAAGAGATACAGGTGATGCGAGCATCACCGCGAACTGAAACATCGGCAGTGCACGGGTTGGTTCAGCGATTTGCGGTGGATTATGTTGAGGACGAGAACACCGTCGCGTGGCGTCGACACCCGCTTCACGGACCCGTGAGACCACTTGAGGGCGAAGAGGAACTCACGGATCTACTGTCTGGACTGGCTCGGACGATCTCTACGGCAACGGCTGCGGTGGCTACCGGTCAAGTAGGCGTTAATCTCCGCCCTGTTGTTACTCTGGTCTTGAACAGCGATGAGCGTGCCCTTCTTCATCAAGTGCACGAGGTGAGCGATTGGGTTGTCACCCTCGACCGAAATATGGGGATAGAGTTTTTTGATCATCGACATCACCCATCGCGGCCGGATTACCTTATTGATCATTCACCGGACATGGCCAACGCACTAGGCCATCGGTTGGTCATCACCTCACGCTCGGTCGCTGAATTGGAAGCGCTACTTAAGCCAGTCTTGGCTGATTACGGGATTCGGGTCGCAGGTGCGCATGCGCTTGTAATTCTGGAGCAACTTCGATCGCTGTCTGGACGACTCGCCCTTAAGCTTATTTCTGCACCGAATCAGCGCGCCGAGGCTCTTGGGCTGGCGCTATCGCGCCTCTACTTGGAACACCAAGGCGTGTTCGAGAACCAGATTGTGGTGCCGCTCGATGCCCATATTGATCTCTATCGAGCGTTGAAACAGCAAGCCGACGAATTGGGCGATGAAGTATCGTTCCGACGTACTGATCTCGCGTTGTTCGACCTGGATGCCACCCGACGACTGATCACCTGCCGTCTTGTAGAGGTCAAGTGCTACGCACAGGTAGGGGGGCTTGCGGGCTACAACCAGCTGAAACAGGCGGTGGCGGCACAAATCGCCCAAAGCGAACAGGTTATCGCGTGGCACTTCGATCCGAATCGCACGCAGATAGACCGAGCGGACCGCGCCATGAAGGTACGAGACCTAGCGGCGCTCTTGGAGTTTTATCTTGATCGGTCGCGTCGCTACGGCGTTATCGCCTCCGACGCAGCGGACGAGGCCCGCTATCTGCTCAATACGCTCGAGGCTGGCTATCAACTCCGTTTCACAAAAAGCGCACTGATATTTGACTTTGAGAAATCGGGGACCGAGCCGGCCGAATGGGAATTTGGGATCGAGTTCCACCGAGTTGGCTCGGACCTGATCCAACAACTGATAGACGCAGCAGCACCGGACACCGAAAGCGTAAGTTCTGAGACGAGCGAAGGTGGAGAAGGCACCGCTGCTGCGCAAGCGACGGCAGAACTTCGTCGAAGAAGGGAACGAGCATTTTCGATTCCCACACTAAAGACTGCGGAGTTTCTCGGGCCGCAACGGGAACGAACTGTTCCGTTGGAAGACGTGGACGCTAACGAGGTGACAGGTGGACAAACTGCACTGGATTACGATCAATCGCGTGGAACTGCAGAATCAAAGGCAAAGGACAGCGCGCCGCCAGTAGCGCCACTTGTCGCCCCAATCGCTCCAATTGAGCCAACCTCGCCCGCCGAAGCGAACATAAGTCCAGAAGCCTCTTCAAAGACGGCAACTTCGGAAAGGCCAAGCCAAGTGGTGCCCCTCACTCCGCCGCAAGCGACCGCGTTGAGCGATGGCCCGCAATTCGACGTCATCCTCGGCGTAGGCGGAGAATCGCCGCAGTATGGGCTTCTGGGCGATGTCGCTGGTCGAAAGGTGGCATTGGATCTCAACCAAACGCATACGATCAGCCTGTTCGGCGTTCAGGGTGGCGGCAAGAGCTACACGCTGGGAGCCATCGCGGAAATGGCTTCGCTAAGAATACCCGGGATCAATCTATTGCCGCGCCCTCTTGCCACCGTCATCTTTCATTACAGCCAGACAATGGACTATCGACCGGAGTTCACGTCGATGGTATCGCCCAACTCGATTGAGCAGCAAGTCCGGCAGTTGCGCGAAAGCTATGGGGCGGAACCGCACGGTTTGTCAGACGTGGTGCTTCTGGCCCCGGCGGACAAGGTGAACGCGCGGAAAGCTGAGTATCCGGACATCGAGGTGCTCCCTTTAAAATTCGCCGCGGCCGAACTTCAGTCTAGCCACTGGCGATTCCTCATGGGTGCCGTAGGCAATCAGGCTACATATATCCGTCAGCTAAATCGACTAATGAAGGCGCTGCGGAGCGAGATGACAATCGACGCTCTTCGCCAAGGTATCGATCATTCTTCCTTGCCCGATCATCTTAAAGACTTGGCACGCATGCGGCTGGATCTGGCTAGCGAATACATCGACGACACAGCGCAGCTCTCATCCGTAATTCGCCCAGGCCGACTAATCATTGTCGATCTACGCGACGAATTCATCGAGAAAGATGAGGCTCTTGGTCTGTTTGTGGTGCTCTTGCAGCTTTTCGCCGATGCGAAATTTGAAGGCCAAAGCTTTAACAAACTGGTCGTGTTCGACGAGGCACATAAGTATATCGAGAGCCCGGACCTGGTCGCGGGTTTGGTGGAAGTAGTCCGCGAAATGCGACATAAAGGTACGAGCATATTAGTGGCGAGTCAGGATCCGCCGTCGGTTCCAGTCTCGCTGATTGAGCTGTCCACCCAGATCGTGCTCCATAAATTCAATTCGCCTGCATGGCTCAAGCATCTCCAGAAGGCCAACGCCGCCCTGGCTTCACTGTCAGCGGAGCGAATGGCAAACCTTGGTCCGGGCGAGGCGTTCGTTTGGTCGAGCAAGGCATCGGATGAAGCGTTTGTCAAAGGTGGTATTAAGATTCGATGCCGTCCCCGGGTGACGCAGCATGGCGGGGGCACAAAGACTGCAGTAGATGACTGAGGCGCAGGGACCACTACTCGTCGAACGATTTAGCTATCGGAGTTGCGCTCTCGACAAGTGGGTTAACGAGTGGCGCGCACTGACTAACTGCCACGAGGTGACAAAATGGGCGAAGAAAAGAAAGTCTGGCTTGTACGCGCAGGGCGGCGCGGTGAAGATGAAGAGGCGGATCTAACTGAAGGCCGCGCGATGATCGGCTTTCGCGATGCAAACAATCTTGCGTCTTACCCTGATGTAGCAGCGGTGGCCAGGGCGCTCTTGAAGGCGGACAAAGAGCCCAATGAGAACCGAGCGGCCAACCGAGCGCGACAGGCGTGGGCGTTCAGTCGTACAGCGCAGGTTGGGGACAGCGTGGTCCTGCCCCTGAAGACCCGACCAGGTCAGATCGCTCTAGGACGTATCGTCGGCCCTTACGAATACACGAAGATTGGCGGTGAAAAGCGGCATACGCTAAAGGTCAAGTGGCTCAAGCCGGATGTCCCGCGATCTGCGTTCAAGCAAGACTTGTTGTACTCGTTCGGAGCCTTCATGACTGTTTGTCGCATCCAACGCAACGACGCCGAACATCGTGTCGCCGAGGTGCTTGCGGGAAAGCCGGATCCAGGCTTTACGGACCAAGAGGACGCGGCCGGTGCGAAAGTGAAAGTGAAAATAGCCACCGACAAGGACGCCACAATTGACCTCGCGCAGGCCGCGCAGGACGAGCTCGTTGCGCATGTCCGAAAGCAGTTTCAAACGCACGATTTGGCGCGGCTCGTTGGCGCAGTGCTTGAGGCGGAGGGCTATGTAGCGCATGTTTCTCCGCCGGGACCGGATGGCGGAGCGGATATTCTTGCCGGTCGCGGGCCGCTAGGACTCGACTCGCCTACATTGTGTGTGCAAGTTAAAGCGACTGACGCGGCTGCAGACGTGAAAATATTTCGTGAACTCGTCGGAACCATGGATCACTTTAAAGCAGATCAAGGCCTGCTCGTATGCTGGGGTGGCTTCACGCAACCGCTGAAGAAAGAGGCGCAACAAAAAGCATTCAAAGTAAAGATGTGGGATCAGACCGATCTCGTAAACGCGGTGTATCGGGCCTACGACAAGCTGTCCCCGGAGATTCAAGCCGAACTGCCCCTCAAGCGAGTCTGGATGTTGGTTCGCGAAGACATCGAGGAAGGCTGATTCGTGTAGCGAGGAAAGCATGCGATTCTGGGTCGGCATTACCGACAGGGAATGGTTCGAACACCTGGGAGTGCGAGCGCCGGATGAGGTCAATTTTTGGCAACCTTCCTCGCGGCGCCTTGCCGCCTTCCTCGAACCGGGCGTACCGTTTCTCTTCAAGTTGCACGCCCCGGACAATTACATCGTGGGCGGCGGCTTCTTCGTCCGATTCAGCGCGCTTCCTGCGCGGCTGGCATGGGAAGCCTTCGGGGAGAAGAATGGCGTCAACAACTACCAATCGCTAAGGCAGCGGGTCGCGCAGTATCGCGGAGTGGTGCGAGGCGATCCAGAAATTGGCTGCAACATTATCGACAAGCCGTTCTTCTTTGACCGAAGTGACTGGATTCCCGTACCGGCAAGCTGGAAGCCAAACGTCCAGCGGGGGCTGACCTATAACACCGAAGAGAACGATGGCCTGACGCTTTGGAATTCCATAGCGGATCGTCTACGGGGACGTGCGGCGACCGAACTCGAATACAACGACATCGTCGGCATGAACTTCCACGATAAGGTTTTGCAGCCCCAAAACAAAGATCAATCGCAAGCGCTTCGCGTGTGCCAATCAGCTAAACGCGTGCGTAACGAGATCGCTCATCTAAGAATGCCCAATCCTAATGACATCAATAGCCTTGTGTCCGAAATGGACAGCCTGATGAACTAACCTGAGGACGCTTGCGTGCGAGAATGTTTGGCCGCACGATCATACCCACAAAGCATTTCGGTATGCGGTGTGCAGCACCCGTGTGTACTGCATCCCGCGGGCCATTGTATTCGAACGAGCAGGTGTTGGGGTTCGACTCGACCCTAATTATTGAAGTCTATGAGCGAAGTCTAGGAGCTCGAAAGACGCAACGCTATCGCACTTGTTGCTCTGCACCCGAAGTGATCCCCTAAATCAGTAGAAGAATGGATTAGAGTTCGTTCTTTCCCCGCGCGATCAGCTATAACCCTCATGCGCAACTTGCGCTGACCAGCCTTTCACCAACCCAATTGCCTGTCTGGATGGGCGCTTGGAGAGTGTTCTCCCTGATTGCTCCGTAGCGTAACGCGCGGGCTGGGCAATTGGCTCCGCGCAGGAACATTCAGGATTTCACCCGTATCCCAAGGCAACCACCATGCATGGTAGTTGCCAACGCCACCCTCCAGCCGTTTGCTTATTGCCGCAAGAACTTGCGTTGCTTCAGATAACATCTCGGAAGAGAAAGCGACAGGATCATGTTGCTCGAAGTATGCGGTCACGACCTCGATATTCTTCCGAAAAATCGCTTGAAGCATCTCTTTGGCTAAGGGTGCTTCGAATGTTTCGGTCGGTGCGGAAGACGAAGATCCTTGCAGGCTTGCGAGAAGATTAGGAACCAGCGTAATGAAGTGGATTTCGTCCTGGACCACCGTGCGTGCATCTTCGAGAATATCCATCGGCCTTCGGTTCTCCGGAGTTTCAAGTGCCTTGCCTGTGCTCAGGAGTTCGAGCGCCCATGCAGGACCAAGAACCAGCAGGTCATCCTTGCCTTGAAGTCCGACCAAGGACACCGGCAGACCGCTCACAGTCTTGAATTTTGTTCCAGCTACAAGTGTGATCATCCTCGCGCGTACAGCGATACTTCCTGTCGCGCCAACACCACGAAGAATTCGTTCAAAACGTCCAAGAACAGCTTTGTCTGGTGTCGGTTCGACGTGAATAGGCGCAACAAGGTAAAGACGAACAAGTTTGTCTGGGGAATTCATCATTGGTTTAGTCACTATTTTTCCTCTGGAAATACCGCAAGCGTTGATGCTCTGGCCTAATGTGTATCGGCTGCAATTCAAAGTCTATTGTCGCCGCGCAGGTAGCGCTTCTCTTTGCCATGATTGCGCCTAACTTGTGGACGGACACGTCATTGAGTCGGAGAAGGATCTGGACTTGAGTTTTCCTGATCGCTTGACAATTCACCAGTCGCATTTTCCATATCGCTTCTGACAAGGCGAATTTCATGGCGAATAATTTCGTCTGCTCGGAGTTGCTTATCGACCAAATCGCGCAGCGAACTGTAATCGGTACTGCCTTTGATCCCGGCGATCAACGCATCTATCAACCGATACTGCTCGTCAATCTTCTTCTCAATGGAGCGCTGGAATTCAAATAACATTTGAGGTAGCCCGGCGACGTTTGCAGACTCCCATTTTTGTCGCAACTGCTTTTCCTGTTCAATCTCGCCGGCTGCATACATGACGGAATATTTGTCGGCAAATTCATCGGCCTTCGTAAATGGATCGTCAGAATACGCTTCCAGCGAACTGTGTCTCGGACCCGGTTTCCAACAATCTGGATCAGAAATAGCACCAAGCAGAGCGTCGTAAGCCCAGTCAGGGCAGTTCCTGCTGCTCGGTCGGTCAGGGCGCAGAAGCCAAGCCTGGACTGTTCGACGCGATACGGACCTACCGGAGATTTTGTGAATTGCACTAGCAGCCCAATCGTTCTGTCCAGCGAAGTGCTCACGAATGAGTTTCTCCAGTTGTAAATGTCGGTCCATAAGCGTCCCTGTTTCCAAAATGTGCGAAAGAATGTCCGTGATTGAGATAATTGTGCGTCAGCGGCGCACAAAAGTCAAACAAAGACAGCAATTCGGATCTCAACGTGAGAGCGTCGCGGGATTGGCGCAGGACCGGCTCCAAGCAGGGTGCAAAGGCGCTACAAGATCAATATCTAGATATTGCGTTTGCCTGACACCAGGGAACGATCCGCTGACGGACAAGCCACGGATCGATCATGTCTGCATCAGTCGTGGTGGCCTTGGCCCTTCATCTATGCCGCAGGTGGGTACGTGGGAGATCCCGTTCCTTGCGGGGAAGCCGATCACCGATCACTCTAGTGTTTGGGCCGACCTGGACGTGATCTGACGCAGCGAGGGGTTGTAGTGGCGCGTTGGTCTAAGCTAACAAGATCTGTTGTTCCACTTAGTTCCGTCGGATTGGAAACGCCAGCGGCGGCAATGCCGTGATGGCTGATTCGGCGAACATTTGTTCCGGATTATTGAATAGCGTAATATCGTTCCAAAAGTATCCGTAGGCTCCCGTGTTACTCCAACGGGGCCAAGACGCTAGTCCAAGCATTACACATCAGAGCGCACCAACACTACCTCATGCAACTCCGCGATCTCGACCAAGGCGCAATTCGTTCTGTACTAGATCGTCGAGTCGGGCGCATCCAACTCGTCCCTCCTGGTATTCGTGCGCACTATCCGCCTCCGCTACGGAGCAAGGGCTTTCATCAGTACCAAGTTTCAGCGGAAAATTACTTTGCCGTCTATTTCTTGTCCGCGGGAGATCTCAGCAGGGCCAAGCGTCGATTGGCCCTATACAAGGACCCGTTTCCAGGACTTATAACGTACGACCGCAATACTGGATCTGCCTTTCACTTTGAGCGCTCCCACTTCACCGTAATCAAGAATTGCCGCGTCAAGAACATGTATTCATTTTCGCTGGGACCTGACTCGTCATTAATTGTCAGCGACCACGTCTACTCGATTCACGTCCAGTCCGCGCCGCAACCTACAGAAGTTAAGATTCCTCTTGGCTACATCCTCTCCTACGGCGATGAAATAACCCCTGCGACTCTCCCTAGGCACCTTGACGAGCTAATTGCTTACTCCTTCAAGTCTTGGAGAGAACGTAATGAGCGCGACTAGAGCGCCGTCTCCTTACGAACAACTTCATGCTCTTATGTCGGGAGAAGAGCGGCGTGAACTTGAATGCCGCGACCTCCTAAAGCACGCGGTAGATCTGTTAGTCCGCGAACCCTTTGGCGAGTTCTATCGGGACGAAACGGAAGTTCCTGGCAATGCCGGTCGAGTGGACTACTTTATCGCGTGTAAAGTTGGTGACGAAACCGTAGGTGGCGACGCTCGCGTAAAGGTCTGGCTTTGGGAAGTAAAAGCGCCTCAGTGCCCAGTATTCAAATACGAGGGCGGCAACCGACTTTGTCCGACGTCGGATTTGGTGGAGGCAGAAAATCAGTTGATTTACTACTACGAAGAGCGAAAACGCAACCCACATTTTCTAGAGCAGTTGGCGATCAGATATGACACAGACATTAAACTAGGCGGCGTAATTATTGGAAAACGTGAATCTGCCGTCCGAGTTGGCAATAGCGAAATAGACTCCAATCGTCTGAGCGAGTTGTACGCTCAAGCCGTGATTTTCCGTAGACGGTACTTTTATGCTCCACACGGGATGGAATTATTGACTTGGGACCAAGTGTTGCGCCATTTGAAACCGCGCGACGAACGCGCGGGGGAAACATTACCATCCTAAGCGATCACAACGGCTTCTATACGCCAGTTAGTCGTTCAAAGAAATTACCACGTACCAGTGCCAGGTTCTGCTCGCTATGGAGAGCCGACCAAGGCCCGAACCTATCGCTGAATGGCCGTTTCCGCCGTAACGGGCATCCGAGTAGCAAGCCGTGGACGTCCGCACCGGGTCGGCTGCGGGAATTGACGCCGGCCTGTTGATTGCGCGATGCCAATTGACCAGACTGCGCGACTAGATTGACCATAGCGAAGCATCTTCAAATGTGTGACGAGGAAGGGAAAAGGACAAAAAAGCAGGTAGTCAGCCCAATTCGCGCAACCTGGTCAATTCTGCTCGCGCAGCAACAGGCATTGATAACCTCTTCCTGCCGAACACTCGGCATCATGCCTATCAACGAAAGGCGCGGAGCATGCTGTGCGTTCGCCTCCGATCACTTTTCGGTGGAACGCCTGAGAGCCGCGAATCCTGGGAGTTCCCATTCCCGCAGCGCCAACAGCAATGCTGTACCTCGCCGCTGATCCATCGGGGTAGCCAGATCTTCCTGGTGCAGCTCGGCGAACTTCTTGCGCAGCTTGCGCAACTCGGCTTGCACTTCGGCCACCGACGCGTCGGTGAGCATCCCATGGGCGAAGGCGAGGGCATCCTTAGGACCACCGAATCTGCTTGCCAGAAAATCCGCCTGCCCGTGCTTCAGAAAGAACTGCTGAATTGGCCCGCCGGGCAACCAGTCGAAATCGCGCGCGACCACGATGCGGATCCGGTTGTTTGGCAGCAGGTCGATCAGGCGCAGTCGATCAAGGCGCACAATGCGGCTGATGCAATCGGCCTGGCTCAAGCGATAGGCCGACACCATGTCGGCAAGCGTCCAGTGGTTGAGCGCGCAGACCGCGACCAGCAATAGCTTGTTGTCGGAAACCAGTTCCTTCTCCTGGCGTTCCGTCAGCGTGCTCAGGCGTGGCGCTTCCGCCGACGCCTGCTGGGCCAGTTCAGCAAGCGAGAATCCGAGCAGATTTCCCACCTCTACCAGACGATCCAGCGTGAAGCGGCCGGAGGCGAAAGTCCGTTTGACGCTGGCTTCCGACAGCTTGAGGGCGGTGGCCACGTCACGGTAGGTCAATCCCTGTCGCTTGAGCTGCCGCTTCAGCGTGGTTATGAGCTGTTCGATCTCGGTCATGCGCGTCATTGTATCGAAAAACGATACTCACCGTTCAATAATGCGAGACATTCTGCATGAATGTTTC
>JACZJV010000046.1 GCA_014860355.1 Burkholderiales bacterium
ACGGCGTGTGCGGAAAAGCTGCTGGTGGCGAGCGCGAGCGCGAGAGCAACTGCACGCGCGCCAACCCTGATCTTGTAAGGTGCAAACATTGCAAATCTCCTTAACGTGAGGTATTGAATTAATGCCAGGCCGGCCAATCCGACCACACGCTCCTTAATGCACGGCGCGTGCCACAAAATCAATCATTTGATTTATAACGATATTCCGTTAATCGAGCGGGGATTCCCGGCGCTTTTGCGGACCCATTTGGGCGAAATGCCCCGCCGCTGCTTGGGCAAAACTGGGGGAAGCTGCCCCTGGCTTTCAGCTCTAGCCGTACTCCTGCTACAGCTGCGCGGACGGGCCTGTCTCGCCTGGACGGCGCGCGTCCCTGGCGACGCCGCGCGCGCGACACCGTAGCGGGCCCTGCACGCCCTGTGCCAGCGCGTACGCCAGCTATGCCTGGCGTCCTGCGCCCACACTGTCGTGGGAGCGAGCTTGCGCCCCGAAGGAAGTCCTCTTCAGGAGGGCTCGCGAATTCCTGCATTCGCGAGCCCTCCTGACGAGGACTTCGATTGTGATCTACCGCGATCCTGGTCCAGGTCGCCGGACTTCGGCGTCCTGCGCCCACACTGTCGTGGGAGCGAGCTTGCTCGCGAATTCCTGCATTCGCGGGCCCTCCTGACGAGGACTTCGCGAGCAAGCTCGCTCCTACAACTTCGCGAGCAAGCTCGCTCCTACAACTTCGTTTGTATGCTTCGATTATGGCCTGCCGCGATCCTGGCCCCGGGGCGCGCCGCGCCCGAGTCTGCGGCTGTTTCGAGCATCGCCTGTGCGCACGGGACTGGCACAGTCTGACCAGGATATCGGGCGCAAGCGTGCGCGCCGAATGCACGAAAAAAAAAGCCCCACCCTTGCGGGCGGGGCCAAATTCGCGGCCCAAAGTGCGGGCCGCATGGGGTAGCTGCTTACTTGAAGGTCAGCGCGTTCGCCTGGGTGTAGCCGTTGGACGTGGTCGCTACGACCGTGATCTTGTCCGCGGGCAGCGATACGCCGTTCTGGCTGAAGGCAAAGTTTCCGAGCGCGTCCACAGTCACCGAACCAATCACGAACGGTGACGGGTCGGCGATACCGGCCGAGTTGACCGCCTTCAGCACGATCGTCTGACCCGCTGCCGGGTTCAGGGTGCCCGATACACGCAGGCGAGCCTTGCGGGTTTCGTACAGTGCCTGGGCGAAGGTGATCGACTCAGCCGCACCCACCTGCACCGTTACCGTCGCGGTGTTGGAGCTCAGGCCAGCCGCATCCACCGCCTGGTAGCTGAAGGTGTAGGTGCCGGTAGCCGCAGCGGTGAAGTCGATGTTCCTGCCGTTGACCACGGCAGTCGCTCCGACCGGCCCCGCCACGATCTGCGGCGCGACGATATCCAGCGGGCCGTTGGCGTCGGTGTCGTTGCCGAGCACGTTGATCGATTGCAGCTTGGCCTGGACGGCGTTGGTCGCATCGTTGTTGGCCACGGGAGCGACAGGCACCGAGTTGATGGTGATCGTCGCCAGGCCGATGTTCGACACCTGCCCTCCCACCGTCACGGTGTAGGAGAAGGCGTCCTGGCCTACCGCGTTGAGGTTCGGCGTGTAGCTGATCGTGTTGTCGGCGTTCAGCACCGCGGTGCCTAGTGCCGAATTCGCGGTCAGCGATACCGTGCCGCCGGCGACATTGCTGTCGTTGGCCAGCACATCCAGTATCTGCGTAGCCGAATTCATCAGCATGGTGAAGCTGTCGTTTACGGCCGCAGGCAGGGGCGCCGGGGCGGCGGCCTTGAAGCCGGTGCTCACGTTGTACCTGGCACTGCCCAGGGCGCTGGACAGCACGGTCACGTTCGCGGGCGGCGCCAACAGGCCGGGCTGGGTGATCGCGCCGCCGACCATGTCACCGGCATAGCCGGCGTAAGCCATGGTCAGGGTCGGCACCAGCACCGCGTCGCTGGAAGTCGCGCCTACGGTCAGGGTACCAGCGCTCGGATCGTAGAACGCCGGGGTGACGCCGACTTCGTCGGTGACCACTGCCGGAACATAGACCGGCACCACCACGCCGGCCGCATTGCGCGCGGTTGCGTCTTTCACGCACACTGCCGACGGGATCACCGCGGGTTCGGTCTGCGCCCACTGCAGCGAGCCTTCCGTGTTCATCGGAATCTCGTTGGCGCCCGGAGGAGCACTGAAGGGCGGCCGGACCGACAGGGTCAAGGGATCTACGGTACCGGCGCAGGGCTGGTCGAAGTAGGTCAGCGAAGAGGCAACCGCGGCGGGCCGGGCCGTGGCGGGCATGCGGCCGCTGGTGGTCGGGAGCGAGGTCGCGAACACATCCAGCTTCTGCACCCCGGCGTCGCGGGTGTAGCTGGCGCGTTCGACCGTGGTGCGGCCGGCCATCACGCCGGTGAATACGCGGCCCATCAGGCTGAAGTCGGTGCTCTCGATGAAGTCGATGGCGGCGCCGGTCACCGGATCCACACCGCCGATGGCGGAACCGGCAGGACCTTCAATGCGGAAAATGTTGTGGTTGCGCAGCGCACCGGTCGAGTCGGTGAATGCAGGCAGCGGGCTGCCGGTGACCGGCCCGATACGCGCGGGGTCGGCGATGTAGGCCTTGCCGTTGTTCGGGTAGGGCGTCGGGGCGAAGGCGCCGCCGAAGTGCGCCGGGTCCGTGTCGGGGAATTGGTTGCCGGCCGTCAGGGCGGGCATTTCCGCGCCGCCGGGGGTGGCCGAGGGCAGCAGGAAGGGGCCCATGCGTCCGTGCATAGCGCAGTCGAAATTGGCGCAGCCCACGCCTATGTCTTCGGTATAGAAAATCTTGTCGCCGACGACAGCGTCCACCGAATCTTCGCCATAGGGATGGATGAAGCGGTAGGTGCCGGTGGCCGGAACCGGGTTCACGGTCAGGCGGATGCGCGAGAACACGATCTGATCGCCTTGGACGGGCGCTCCGACTGCGAACGCGGCTTCCTGGGCCATCACCAGGCCGGCCCTGCCGCCGCCCGGAAGATCGAGCCCGACGCTGGCAGCGAAATAGAAGTGCTCGTCGAAGAAGTTGGTCGGGAACACTTCGGGCGCGACCACGTCGCCCGGTAGCAGCAGACACCAGCCGCCGTCAACTTCGGAGGCGGAGCTGGGGGCGCAGAACTCCAGCCCCAGGCCGGTGGTGTCCTGATACCAGGCGGGGAAACCGCCTACGGCGGCGTCGGCGCTCACGGGGCCGGCTCTCTCGAGTACGGCGTGTGCGGAAAAGCTGCTGGTGGCGAGCGCGAGCGCGAGAGCAACTGCACGCGCGCCAACCCTGATCTTGTAAGGTGCAAACATTGCAAATCTCCTTAACGTGAGGTATTGAATTAATGCCAGGCCGGCCAATCCG
>JACZJV010000047.1 GCA_014860355.1 Burkholderiales bacterium
TAGCAGCGCGGCGAGGATGCGATCGGCGCCCTGCGCGCGCAGTTCGCCGGCGAGGCGTGTACCCAGGTCCTCGGGCGATGCGCAAGGACCGGAAACCTCCGCCCTGACCATGCTCTTGCCGTCCGGGTTCGCCACCAGGCCGCGCAACTGCAAAGTCGATCCGCTGACGCTGGCGTAGGCGGCTAGCGGCAGCTGGCAACTGCCGCCGAGCGCACGGCTTACCGCGCGCTCGGCGCGCACCGCCAGTTCGGTGGACCGATGGTTGAGCACGGCGAGACTGGCGGCGATGTCGCCGCGCTCGGCGCGATACTCGATCGCGAGCGCACCCTGCCCGGCGGCAGGCAGGCTCTGCTCCACCGACAGCAGCGAGCGTATGCGCGCACCCAGGCCCAGCCGCTTCAGGCCGGCCGCGGCGAGGATAATGGCGTCGTGATCGCCGCGATCGAGCTTGGCCAGGCGCGTGTCGAGATTGCCGCGCAGACTCGCCACCCGCAGCTGCGGGTAGCGGCCGCGAATTTGCGCTTCGCGCCGCAGGCTGGAGGTGCCGACCACGGCTCCGGCAGGCAAGGCATCGAGGTCGTCGTACTTGCCGGAGACGAAGGCGTCGCGCGGGTCTTCGCGCTCCAGTATCGCCCCCAGGGCGAAACCCGCGGGCAGTTCCATCGGCACATCCTTGGCCGAGTGTACGGCCAGGTCGGCGCGGCCCTCGGCCAGCGCCAGTTCCAGTTCCTTCACGAACAGACCCTTGCCGCCGATCTTGGCGAGCGAGGTGTCCAGGATTTCGTCGCCGCGCGTCGACAGGGCGAGCAGTTCCACCAGGCAATCCGGATATAATCCGCGCAGCCGGTCGCGCACGTGTTCGGCCTGCCACAGCGCAAGGCGACTTTGGCGCGTGGCGATTACGATACGATCAGGATGAGTCAAGACAGGATTTGTACAATGGCCGCAACCATGTTGCCGACACGCTGGATTCTAGCATGCCTCGCTGCGCTCTTCCTTGCGGCGCCGGCCGCAGCGCAAATGATCGAAGCGCGCGATCTTGCCGCCGACGCGCGCCTCGCGTCGCAGCGCAAAGTGGCGCTGCTCGTGCTCTTCTCCGAGGCGGGTTGCCACTGGTGCGAACGCGCGCGGCAGGATTTCCTGCTGCCGATGCAGCGCAATCCGGAATACCAGGGCAAGGTGATGATGCGCGAGGTCGGGATAGGCAACCCGGCCGCTCTCGTCGATTTTTCCGGAATGAAGACCACCCAGGCGGAATTCGCGCGCAAGCACGGCGTAAGCATGATGCCGACCGTGATACTGATGGGCCCGCGCGGCGAGACGCTGGCCGAACCCCTGGTGGGATATCGCGGCGCCGATTTCTACGGCTACTTCCTCGATGAGCGCATCGACACCGCGCTCACGCAGCTGCACAACAACAAGCGCTGAGGCGCCCGAGCGCGGCAGGGTCAGCCTGCCGCGAACTCCTTCACCAGCGGCCACTGGCGCCGGCTGACGGCAAGCTTCTCGGCGCAACCCTCGAGCAGCACCAGCCAGCCCTGCTCGCCATCCTGCTCCTCGGCTTTCTCGAAGCCGCGTATGCGCGACTTCGCCGCCAGGCAGTTGCGGTGTATGCGCACGAAATCCCCGGCGAATTCCTGCTCCAGGTGGGTGAGCGACTCCTCCAGCAGGTACTCCTGCCCGGCGGTGCGGATGGTGACGTACTTCAACTCCGCCTTGAGGTAGATGATGTCCGCCACCGGCACCAGGGTGATGCGCCCGCGCTGGGGCACCGCAAGGTGCCGGCGCGGCGCTGACTCCAGCCCCCGCAGCGCGTCGCGCCCGGGCGCCCCGATCGCGCGCGCGCGCGTAAGC
>JACZJV010000048.1 GCA_014860355.1 Burkholderiales bacterium
AAACCCGCGAACCAGATGCGATTGGCGAGCCGGTGAAAGGCCAAGGCGTGCAGGCCCGGGCAGCACAGCAGCACCTCGAGGTGCGACTTCGCCGCCGGATCACGCTCCATGATCGTGGCGATATCCTCCCGAATCCGTTCAAACATTTCGCAGCCTCCCGGTGCAGTCCAGTCACCCACCGGGGACTGGCGCCACGAGCCAAGTTTAGGTCTTACCCAAAACCCCTGTTGCGGGGACATGTACAAAACCGCTCATCAAGCGCCGGGCGCTGCGCGACATGACGGCCTTGTCGAGGCGCCACCGGCCCTCGTGCGACGAGATGTCGGCGCCGACCGCGAGAACTCCGGAAACGTGCCCGATCCTCGTCGCCACGCCGGGAAGGGTACGCGCGATCTCGTTGACTATGGTCCCCGGTGTAGCGGCGGCAGCGGCCAGCGCGATGGCACCGGTGCCGGCAAAGGCGTGGTGCAACTTGCCCATCGACATGATCCGGGCCAACACGTCGTGGCGATCGGCATCCAGCTCGATTCCGGCACTTGAGCGATAGTTGGCGGGACGCGCGACCCAGGCGAGCTTGGGAGTTGCCGGCCGCACCCGGGTCGCCTCGGCGCTGCTCTGCGCGAGCCCCATCGCGACGGCCGCGTGCGACCGCACCAGTTCGAGGCGCTCCAGCAGCTTGCGGTCACGGTTGATTTCGTCCGGCAATTCACGCCCGGTGAGGCCAAGTGCCTGCGCCCTCACGAAAACGGTCGGATTGCCCGCCGTGATCATCGTCACCGTCAGCGCTCCAACTCCTGGCACTCGCAGCACCTCCTGGGTGGCTCCCGTCGGGTAGATCGATGCCGTATCGGCTGCCGACAATGGCGCGGCATCGGTCGCCGGCTCCGGACCGTAATACTCCAGGCGCACCTCGGCGGCGGGAAACGGCACCCCATCCTCGTTGAAGCTGCCATCCTCGACGACCTCTGCGCCCCGCACCGGGACCAGCGCGTCGATTCTTTGTCCGAGGTTGCGCTGCCAGATTCTCACCCTGGTCACCCCTTCGGTTGGCGCGACCAGCCCCTCGAGGACCGCGAAGGGCCCGACCGCGGCCGCGAGGTTGCCGCAATTGCCGCTGTAGTCGAGCAGCCCGGTTTCGATCGCGACCGCGCCAAACAGGTAGTCGACGTCGCAGTCAGGACGCCGTGACGGTGAGATCACCACCACCTTGCTGGTGCTGGAAGTGCCGCCGCCCATGCCGTCTGTATGCTTCGAGTACTGGTCAGGACTGCCGAGCACCCGCGCGAACAGCGCGTCTCGTGCCGGTCCGGCCCGCGGCAGGTCACGGTCGTGGAAGAACACACCCTTGCTGGTGCCGCCACGCATGTAGACAGCCGGGATGCGCTGCTGGCTCATGTCATGCCCCCTGTGGGAATGGTCGCGGCGCCACCTTGCGCCCCTGCGCTCACCGAAAACGCTCCGGATAACGCTCGATCTGGGTACAGATTCCGCGCAACAGGTCGACCTCGGCGACCTCGAGGCGGGTCCGGGAAAACAGCCGGCGCAGCCGGGGCATGAGTTTCTTCGGATGAAGTGGATCGAGAAAGCCGATTTCGATGAGCGAACTCTCGAGGTGGACGAACAGGGCTTGGACCTGTTCATTGGTAGCGTAGGAGGCGCCATCAGAGCGCTTGGCCTGTGCAACGGGTGCGTCGACCAGAGCCCGGCGTAGCGTGTACGCCAGCACCTGCACAGCCTGCCCCAGGTTGAGCGACCCGTAATCGGGCGCCCCGGGGATCGAGCACAGGGCCTGGCAGCGCAGCGCCTCGCCAATCAACAGCCCGGTCCGTTCGGTCCCGAAAACCAGGGCCACCGCCGCCTTAGCGTCAGCGCCAAGCTCGTTACGGCAACGCGCGGCGATGTCCTCCGGCAACTGGGCCTCGGGAGCGAATTCGCGCCCGGCCGCGCTGATTGCGACCGCCAGCGTGGCATCGGCCAGGGCCTCGTCGAGCGAGCCGACGACCCGGCATGAGGCCAGCACGTCCTGGGCACCGCTCGCGAACGCCAGCGCCTCAGGATGCTGCGCCATGTCCGGGTAGCGCGGCGCCACCAAGGTCAGGCGCCGGAATCCCATCACCCGCAGGGCACGCGCGGCAGCGCCGACATTGCCCGGATGGCTGGGGCTGACGAGCACGAATTCGATCCGCCCGGCCGCGTCCTGGAAGCTCAGTGCCATCAGCTGGCCGGTGATCGATTAGAATGAAGGGTTTTCACGCGACAGGCATTGCCTCATGCATCCGATGCTCAACGTAGCGGTTCGGGCGGCTCGACGTGCCGGACGCGTAATCAATCGCGCCAGCCTCGACCTCGACACGCTCAAGATC
>JACZJV010000049.1 GCA_014860355.1 Burkholderiales bacterium
GCGCACGTATGCGTGTCACTGCACGATTTGCCAGAAACAGTCTGGAAGTGCGTTCGGCTTGTCTGCCGTGTTTCCGCCAGGTAGTTTCACTGTCACGAAGGGCAGCATGGAGCACTTCGTTCGTGCCGGGCGGAACAGAGGCTTTCGTTGCTACTTCTGCCCAAGCTGTGGCACACGAATCTGGCATCAGATCTTCACGGAGCAAGGCGATCTGCCTCAGGTCAACCTAAAACCTGGAACCTTCGACGACCGAAGCTGGTACAAGCCAGGCTGTCACATGTGGACGGAGAGCGCACAGCCATGCGTCAAGTTTTCGGATACCGATGTCGTGTTTGCGCAGCAGCCGAAACCGGAAGAAATACCGGTCTTTCGCGGATAGCGAATTGCCCGGCGCCACCATTCACAGCGCAACTCGGTTTCAACTGGATTGAGGGTCCGCTATTGGCCGAACCTGGCCCGCACATTCCACCGCCGGCTCGTTCCCGCCGCGTTCGGTTTTCGGTCGACACCAGCCGTTCGATATCTCCAATTAGGCTGTTCGGCATCACAAGCTCTTTCTAGTTCAAGTGGTCGCATTTCTTCCGTCAAGTGCACTCGAGCCCCGAGCCGCGTAGCCATGCGCGAAGAACGTTGTGCCATCAGCCAGGCACAGGAACATAATCAACGCGTAAAAATGAATTCTCACCCGGACCTCGGGGCCCGTGGCTAATACCGCTTGACCCGGAGTTGGAGCCACAGATGGCCGCTACAATGTGCCAATGCGCAGAACGTACTCGTGAACTGAAGCAATCAGCGGCTGGCGGAGGTGTAGTTGAAGGACTGGAAGCGCCATCGGGGACACAGCAAACCAATTGCGCCGAGGAACTAAGACAGGAGCTCTCGTGGTCCTAGTCATCGAACTTAAATCGTTTAAAGCGTGAATCCCTCTTGTCGAAAAAGCTGCACGCAAATGTCGACCACGGCCGCATCGAAAATCGTCCCTCGGCCACGTTCAATCTCGGCCAATGCGACATCAATCCCCATTGCCGGCCGATAAACATGGGCCGACGCCATCTCGTCCAATTCTTGCGCAACGGCAATAATGCGGGCCGCCAGCAAAATATCATCGCCCCGAAGGCCTCGAGGATAGCCCGACCCGTCCAGCCTCTCATGGTGTTGCCAGACGATATCCGCGAGCGGCCATGGACATGTAATGTCTTTTAGAATATCGTGGCCAGCGCTGGCGTGTTCCTGAATAAGCGAACGTTCGCTGTCGCTAAGACTACCGGTTTTGGCAAGAATCGCAGCCGGAACCTTGAGCGTTCCGATGTCGTGAACGCTCGCCGCGATTTTGATTGCTCGGACCTCGTCCTCTGACAGCCCCATTTTCGCGGCAATAGCTACTGAAAGCGCGGTTACTCGTTTCTGGTGGCCGCAAGTGTACCCGTCGCGCATTTCCATTGCAGTGGAAACCGCCTGAATGACTTCCTCCAGCCCTTGGCGAATTCTTGCTTCATATTGACGAATCCGTTCAACGTTACGGTCGTACTCCGTCCTGGCGCGCAGGGTGACTATTCCAAATGCGAGGGCTGACGCGAGTTCCCGCAGGACTGCCACCTCCCCTTCACCAAACGCATCCCGCTCTCGTGCATACAGCGAAAGCGCACCCAATATCGCAGATTCTCCTTTCAACGGGAGCGCAATGCTCGACTGGTAACCATGTTTTAATGCCGCCTCGCGCCACGGCGCCATAACCGAATTCGTCAGAACATTTTGATTGACTTGGATTTGGCTTGTTCGGATTGCGCTCCCGGTCGGGCCCCGTCCATGGTCGGTATCTGCCCAAGTAATGTCTGCAGTGGACAGATACTCCTCGCCCGTTCCGTAATGCGCTACGGGGCGCACGGCCATGTCTTGACCATGTTCGGCAAATCCCACCCACGCCATCAAATAGTCGCCTTTCTCCACCGCGACCCTGCACACCGCGCGCAGAAATTCCGACTCGCACCTCGCCCGGAACAACTCCTCATTGCCTGCTGACAAGGTTCTGAGTGCGCGCAAAGCGGCTTCGAGTCCGAGCGCATCGTTCTGTTGCTGGGTACTGTCCACAGGAATAGATTTGCTTTGTGTAGGCGCGTTGCCGTGGCTTATCGCACTAAAGGCCACGTTGTATCCTTGCCCTTCAGGGCTTTACCGCTCGCGACCAGTTTGCGCGTCCACAGAGACGCATTCAATACATCCAATCCCTATTTTGCAGAAATTGACAATTGGTTCTCGTCCGCTATGCCATTTGGGTCTTGAGATAGAAACAGCACGCGCTTCTGCGAATGCGGCGCCGCTGTGCCCGCCCACAGCGAATCGGCGGCGCGCGCTGACCATTCGTGCCAGGAGGCGGAGCGCGTGTGCTTACGCTAGCCCCTGAGCGCGTCCACTCGGACAGCGAAAGTTCCATTGGGAATTCGGTTGCATCCCTCCTCTGTCCTGTCAGCTCAACCGCTTTGCCTATTACGTGTCGCTCACCCCCGGATTGCACGCGCTTCATGCCCTCGAGATGCAGGTCCCGGAAGCGCTCCGGCATCAGCAGAGTCAGCGATTGCCCGATGACATCCTTTCGCGCGTAACCAAAGACGCGCTCGGCGCTTGGGTTCCAGTCGACTATGCGCCCGGCGCCGTCGCCGGTTACGAAGGCGTCGGAGGCTGATGTTGCCACTGCCCGGTAGCGTTGTTCGCTGGCGCGCAGTTCGTCATCGAAACGATCTCTTCTCCGGCGATCCGCAAGCAGACTGCCCAACAGCGCAACGCATACCGGATAAATGACGATCACAGGCATTGTCAGGCTGCTGATGGCTTTCTGAATGACTTCCCTTGGCAGCAGGAACATGCACAGAAGCATGATCAAATGCACGACGACACCAAACACGTACAGCTCGGCGAGTAGGATTTCCCTCGACTTGCGCAAACGATAGTGCCCCCAGGCCAGGCCGACCATGCCGGAAGACAAAATGGTCGCGACACCCATCAACACGCCTGCGCCACCAAAATAGAGTCGATACGCGCACGCGATTGCCATGGCAAGAAGCGTCGGTATGGTGCCAAAAAAGAGACCCGTCACTCCAAGAAGAATGGTGCGGGTATCGAAAATAATGCCAGCTTCCCATCTGACGGGGGCCAACATGAGGGCGACAGCAATGCCGCCGATGACAACGCCGGAGATTACTTCGTGTCGCGAAGTGGAACGTAAATGCTTCCTGCTGAAAACGATATCGTAGACGAGGCTGAGCGACAGCAGCAGGGCAGCATTTCCGATAAGACCGACAGTCAAATTTTCTGTCATCGTTGATTGGAAACTCTCTCGGTGGTATAGGATTCGAGCGTCGTTCTTTGCGTAAAAACACCGATGCTGGTCAGCCGTCCACGCATGCTCTACCGCTGCTTTTCGAAGAGATTGCGATCGAAATATTCTGAATTTCCATGCTTGCGCCGGACATCGTACTCCCATTCAAAATCCGGGGGTTGCTCTGCCACATGAATGACATCGGTCTCAATATCTTCTTGCGACGCAGAATGAGCGGCCTCGGGGTCGGCTTTAGGAATTGGAATCCGTCGTTCGGTTGCTCGATTTGATGCGCCCCTTATAGTCTGAAAATGGCCGACAGTACGAATTGGCCAAGGTCAGCTTCGGAGCCGCAGAAATTGAATGGCCGGTTTTCGGCTTCGAGCTTGAGTTGCTCAAGGCTCACAACCGACCCATTGCTGTCCTAGGCGACCGTCCGTTATGTGGAGGGCTATTAACGATAGTGAACTTCTGGATCACCACGACCCAGAAGCTCGATATCGTAATTGGAGCCCTACATTTCAGCCGCCACCTAGTTTAAACCTCGCCTGTTTCTGCCATCAGCTTCCCCAGCACACTTCCAAGTAGCAGTTCATCCACCTTGCCGAATTCATGTAGGCGGATCATCCCCTGACGATCAATAACAATAAGACTCGGCGTACCCTGAAGGCCATAACGCGTCATCGTGATCGGGGTTGAACTATCGGACGCATGCGTATCCACGCCAATCGGATGGGTGATTTGATATTCGTGCAGAAACGCTCCGAGTGATACAGGAGTCATGGCGGCATGGTGCTCGAACACCGTATGCAAACCGATGACAGCCAGATCATCACCAGCCAAAAGACGATGGATACGCTCGGCCAGTGGTACGCCATGACTGACGCAACCGGGGCACAGCATCTGAAAAGCATGCAGTACCACAATCTTGCCCCGGAGTTGATCTAGGCTAAGCGGATGCTGGCAATTGAACCACTGACTCACCTGCCACTTTGGTGCAGGCGTGTCCATTCTCTGCTCACTCATTTCTTGGCGTCTCGCAGATTGCTGAATACATAGTCGCTATCCTGGTGCGGTTCATGGCAGCTGAAGCAGGCAGTCTTGGCATCTTTACCCACCGCACGTTGTGTTTTTGAATCACCGGCGAATCCTTCGAATCCCCAGCCGCCTGTTTCAGCATATTTCTTGCGGTCTTTGTGCATCACACCGACCACTTTGCGCACACCTTCGGTGACAGCATTGCCAGCGTGATTGGCTTCCAATAAATCAAAAACAATCACCGATCTATCGGAGAATTTGCCATGCTGATAACCTTCCAAAGCTTTTTTGTTGGCGTACAAATGATGGATTCCGCCAAACGCACCGAATAATGGATGACCATCCTCGATTACCATGCTCTTCACATGATGCCAGTCACGGTAGCCATTGGGAAATGGAACATCGCTCGCAATTGCGGCACTCGTCACACTCAACAGACTACCCAGTAAGCCGATTCTAATCATGGATTTCATATTTTTCTCTTCATATTGTAATTAGCGGGAGCCCACTGTAGTCTAGGCCCGCAACCCGCAACAAGCGGGCACAAAACGGTAACCTACCTACTTTCTGGTACATCTTGCTGATGAATAATGATATAAATATTTTGGATAATGCACACCTTACCGCAGGGCAGATGATGGAAAGTGTGGTCGGTTGCAAATGGTCGTTTAGTGTGATCGAGATGATCCGTCAAGGCGTGAATCGTCCGGGCCAAATGGAGAACGCAATCGACGGACTTTCGGCCAAGGTGCTCAACGAGCGGCTGCGCAAACTTTTACATTTTGGGATTGTCGAGAAGCGAGTGTTTCCAGAGTCCCCTCCGCGTGTCGAGTATTACCTGACTGAATTTGGATTGCGTTTTGCAGATATCCTCGACTCGATCCAGTTATTGCAAAAGACACTTGAGCAGAAATAATCGAGATTCATCACGCATACACAACTACCTTCATGGTGTAAGCGAACGACTGAAAGGTCCACAATCCTGTATAAGATCAACGGCTGCTTTATGGCGGTGAGTTTCCAAACTTGACTGTCGCTTGCTGGCCGGAAGGGTGAACTCAGCGAATTTGTACGATGCGGCCCCACGCCTCCGCTTTGCCTCTGTGGCCGAGCGGCTGCAATGGCTGACAGATCCTGTGAGTTCTACCGATTAATGAGTGCCAGACTTTCTGATCACCGTGATGCCGCGGTGTGGTCACCTTCGAATTCCCGGACGCTGCCGAGAGATTTTTCACCAAATTGGGCGAACTTGTGGAGCAGCTTGGATTAGACGCGTACGCGCCGAAGATCTGAATAATCGAGTGCGGATTGCCTACGAAAAGATGTCGGGCTAAATCCTAATCGGGAATCGATGATTCGCGCTTTGCCGCTTCGCGCAGATGATGGTAGACCGTGTTGCGTGAAATCGCCAAATTCCGCGCCGTGTGACTCACATTTCCGCCAGAGCGGTGGAATTCCCGCACGACCGCTTCCGCCACTTTCTCGCGTAATACCGAGCCGGTCGGTTGGGTGCTAGGACTGCGCACCTGCTGTAGCCAGATATCGACTTGCTCGAGGTCTATGTGACTGTCCGGCGCCGACAGTAGCGCGCGGGTCAGTATGGCACGCAACTCCCGGAAATTGCCGGGCCAATCGTGTGCTGCGAGATGGGTGGCGGCCTCTGCTGAAACGGTTGCGGCTGGATCGATGGTCTTGAGCGCGAAGCGCAATGCGGCTGCAAAATCGCTGCGCGCGCGAAGCGGCGGCAGCGTGGCCTTGATGGTGTTGAGCCGGTAGAGGAGGTCTGGTCGAAAGCGCCTTGCGGCGACTTCCGCGGCGAGGTCCGCGTTCGTCGCGGCGAGAACCTGTAGATCGACTACGCGGCCTCCGCGGCCGCCCACTTCGCGCACCAGCCGGTCGTCCAGAAACCGCAATAGCGTCGCCTGCAACTGCAGCGCGAGTGCTCCGATCTCATCCAGCAGCAGTGTGCCTCCGTCGGCACTTGCTATCAAGCCCACTGAGCCTTCCTTGCGTGCACCGGTAAAGGCGCCCGCCGCGTACCCAAACAGCTCGGCCTCGAACAGATGTTCCGGCATGGCGGCACAGTTGATCGCAACGAAGTGGCCTTTGCGACCGCTGACTTCATGCGCGTAGCGCGCGAGCATTTCCTTGCCGCTGCCGGTTTCGCCTTGAATCAAGATTGGCGCTTTCACGCCAACCGCTGCAGCGACCAACGCAAGCGTTTCTCGAACGGCCAGATCTTCAGCCACGAAATGTGGCTCGCGAAGAAGCCTCTTCCGCGTCAGCGGGGCGCTGGCGTGGCTCTTGATCTCGACCGGCGCGCGGCTCGCGACCCGCGCGCCGTGATTGATCCACGCGACTGCAAGCGCGCTGCCGAGCGCATCGCGAACGAACGTCTGGTGGCTCGTATGCAGCCGCGCCAACAGCCTTTCGAGCGGTTCGTTGAAGACTTGCTCGAAACCTGAACCAGCCCCCACCTGCAGACCCGCCAACATGTTGGCTGCACGGCCGTTGACCGCTGTGACGAAGCCGGCAGCGTCGATCGCAATCATGCCGGCATTGATCGTTCCGAGAAACTCAGCACGCGGGTGAATCGCCAGAATCATCTGCGAACCCAGCTGCTGTACGAATAATCCGTTCTCTATGTGAGTTGCCGCCATTTTCACCAGCGCTAGAGTATGGCGCTGGCGCGAAACGCAGTCCGAGGAGGCGTCTAGCATGCCGACGAGTTCGCCAGTCGGGCCGCGAACCGGCGCCGCGGTGCAGCAGACTTGGCCGTAACAGGAAAAGAAATGCTCCGACCCGTGGACTATGATGGGCTGTCCGGTGACCATCGCGGTGCCAAGCGCGTTAGTGCCGCAAACGTCCTCAGACCATTGACTCCCGGGGATGATGCGCCGGCCGGCGTCGCTGTCGCCGAACTGACTGTCGGATACCGATTCGAGCACGGTGCCATCGGCGTCGGAAAACGCGATCAGGAAGTTCGACCCAGCGATTTGGTGGTAAAGGGTTTCAATCTCGGCAAGCGCAAGATGATGCACATGCCCGATGCGCTCGCGCCGGCGCCTGACCTCGCGTTCACTTACCACCACCTTTTGCGGCGTTCCATGCGGATCCAGCCCCGCGTCGAGGCAGCGCGACCAGCTTGCGGATATCTCGGTAGCGAGCAGATCTTCTACCGCTATGCGGCGGCGCTCAAGCACGACTCGAGCACGCACCATACGTTCAGCGTTCGTCAGCAAGTGCCTACCCTCCTCCTCTAGTCGCGATGGAGTCGTCTATTGGTTCAACCTCGGAATAGAGCGCGTGTTTCAACTCGTTCGCGGATTTATTTTATTCCTTTCATGCACGATTGACATCTGTTCAAAATTTGCACAGTGGTTGAGGACGATTGCGCAGTTTTGGCACAGCGCCGAAACTCCGCCGCGAGCGCCCATATGATTAATAAACAAATAGTTAATTCCGGTTTGCGACGCTGGCATGAATCGTGAGTGTGAGTAGCAACCTATTCATCACACGAAGGAAAATCAGCCATGAAAGCGGCAGTCCTCCACGCCTACGACCCCACGCTGACGCAGAAGCAATTTGTCAGCTACGAAACCTTCCCCGACCCCGTCATCGAAAAGCCCACCGACGTCATCGTGCGCATCGGCGGCGCCGGCGTGTGTCGGACGGATCTGCACATCGTCGAAGGCATCTGGCGCCAAAAGGTGGATATCGCGCTGCCCTACATCATGGGCCACGAGAACGCCGGCTGGGTTGAAGCGGTCGGTTCCGCCGTCACGTCGGTCAAGCCGGGCGACCCGGTGATCTGCCACCCGCTGATCACGAGCGGCCATTGCCTCGCCTGCCGCCGCGGCAACGACATGCATGCCGTCGACGCAAGCTTCCCGGGCATCAACGCCAACGGCGGCTATGCCGAATTCTTGCTCACCTGCGAGCGTACGCTCATAAAATTGCCCAAGGGACTGGCCCCGAAAGATGTCGCGCCCTATACCGATGCCGGACTGACCGCTTACCGTGCCGCGAAGAAGGCATCGCGCCACCTGTTGCCCGGGCAGTTTGCGGTGATCGTCGGCGTCGGCGGCCTCGGCCATATCGGTATTCAGGTGCTGAAGGCGATGTGCGCAGCCGAGATCATTGCGATCGACCGCTCCGAGCTTGCGCTCGGACTGGCGAAGGAATGCGGAGCCCATCACGTCATCAAGTCCAGCGGCAACGACGTCGAAGAGGTCCTCGCGCTGACCAACGGCAGTGGTGCGGAAGCGGTGATCGACTTTGTGGCCGAGGGCGATGCGGTGGCGAAGGGTTTGGCGATGACGCGCAACGACGGTTACTATTACATCGTGGGCTATGGAGGCAAAGTCGACATCCCGACGATCGACATGATCTTCTCGGAAAAGACCATCGTTGGCAATCTGGTCGGCACCTACCCCGAGCTGGTCGAACTGATGGCGCTCGCGGATCGCGGCGTCGTTAAGCTCGCCACGCGCGAGTACCGCCTCGCCGAGGCAGATCAGGCTCTGCACGATCTTCACGCAGGGAAGATCAAGGGACGCGCGGTACTTATACCCTGACATTCGAACCAAACCCGTTCGGTCAAATCTAAAATACTAAAGGAGGTAGGCACGATGAAATCGGTCAAGTTAACACTGCTCGCAACTACGGTAGCGATCGCCTTTGGTGGCACGCTGGCATCGGCTCAGGATTTCAAGAAATACGGCATAGACAAGGACGTTCCGGGGTTGTGTTCGTACGACTCGATCTCGAAGAAGGACTACAAAGGCCGCACGCTAAGCATCATCACCCACGCGGTGCCCGTCATGGGCGAGCCGACGGACCTGCACGCCAAACAGTTCGAGGAGCTAACCGGCGCCAAAGTCAACGTGGTACACGTGCCGTTCGGCGATCTGTTCCAGCGCATCATGATCCCGTTCCAGACCGGGCAGAGCGCCTACGATGTGCTGTTCTATGGCTCGCATTGGATAGGCGATTTCCACAACTACCTGGCGCCGGTTCCCAAGGCATATTTCAACGCGCCCGGCATGAAGGACGTGACCCTCAACTATCGCGGCGTGGCGACCTGGGGCAACCAGATGGTCCAGTATCCGGTCGACGGCGACCGGCATTACCTGAAATATCGCAAGGACATTTTCGACAACGCGGATTATCAGAAGAAATTCAAGGAGAAGACCGGACATGATCTCGCCGTGCCCAAGACCTGGGAGGAATACGACGAGGTGGCCAATTTCTTCAACGGCTGGGACTGGGCCGGCGACGGCAAGCCGCATTTCGGCTCCGCCGAGGTGACCAAGCGTGACGACCTGATGTTCTCGGCTTTCATTAGCCGGGCGGCAGCGTACGCGAAGAATCCGAACGTCAAAGGCGGATTCTTCTTCGACCTGAAGACGATGGAGCCGCTGATCAATACCCCGGGATTCGTCAAGGCGCTCGAAATGTTCGTCAAGGCGAAGAAGTATTTCCCGCCGGGCGGTGACAGCTTCGGACTGGGCGACGAGATATTCTCCTTCGGCGGTGGCCAGACGCTAATGAGCTATTCCTGGGACGACGCCTTCATCCAGGCAATGGAGCTCAAGAGCAAAATCCGCAATAAAGTCGGCGCCGCGCCCCTGCCGGGCAGCTACGATGTATGGAATCGCAACACCAAGAAGTGGGACAAATTCAAAGAGCCCAGCACCGCACCCTACATCACCTGGGGCTGGACCTCGGCGGTGGCGAAGGCGTCGAAGAACAAGGACATGGCGTTCGACTACCTGTGCTTCTTCAGCAACGAGGCGAATGCCCTGCATGACCTGCAGATCGGCCGTTTCGGGGTCAACCCATATCGCAACGCCCACTTCGAGGTGAGCTTCTGGACCGACAAATTGGGCTGGGACAAGTCCGTGGCCGTGCCGTACGTCAATACGCTGTCAGGCATGGACAAGAGCAAGAATCGCGTGTTCGACCTGCGTGTGCCGGGCGTGAACCAATTTATGACTTCGATGGCGGCCGGCGTGGCCGAAGCAATGGCCGGTCAGAAGTCTCCGCAGGACGCGCTTGACGGCGTCGCCAAGGAATGGAAACAAATTGTTGCGCGCATCGGAAAGGACAAGGTGCGCGAAGCGTACGCCAACGTGGTTGCGCTGGAAGATAACAAGTAGTCCAATGACAGGGGGGCGCGCACGCAGCGAATTTGCCCGAACAAGGAGCGGCATTTGTCCTTAGATCGAGGCAAGTCAGTATTCGTTCTGCCGGGGTTGATCGTGCTCGTCGCGATCATCCTGTTCCCCCTGCTCTTCACCATACGTGTAAGCCTCTCCAGTTGGGACGTCTCCCAGCCGGGGCTGGACTGGGTCGGCATCGCGAATTACATTCGCCTGGCCGAAGACACGCGCTTCTGGGAGTCGTTCGCGCGCCTGGCGGTGATGGCCCTCGGGTCGGTGGCGCTGCAGTACCTGCTTGGAATCGGACTCGCGCTACTGGTGTGGCGCGACGTGCGTGCGGGACGTTTTTTTCGCGTTCTATTCCTGATCCCGATGATGACCACGCCGGTAATCATGGCGGTCATTTGGCGCACCGTATTCCACGAGTCGCTGGGACCGGCAAACGATCTGCTGCGCCTGCTCGGGATGGCGGCGCTGCCTTGGTTGTCGCAGGCGGGGCTGGCCATGACCAGCGTCATTATCGTCGAAGTCTGGCAATGGACGCCGTTTATGTTCCTGATGCTGCTCGCCGGCCTGTTGTCGCTGCCGCGCGAGCCTTTTCTTGCCGCCGCCATCGACGGCGCGGGACCAATCCGCACCTTTCTGCGCGTGACTTTCCCGATGATCGCGCCGATCTCGATCGGGGCCATCATAATCCGGCTGATTGAAGCCTCCAAGATCATGGACACCGTCTACGTGATCACCTCCGGCGGGCCGGGTACGGCAACGGAAACATCGAGCTATTACATTTTCATTCGAGGCCTGCGCGACTTCCAGATCGGTTACGCCGCGTCGCTGTCCTTCACTTATCTCATCATCATGGCGATTTCGCTAACGATCATCGCGAAGGTTCTGGCGCGCGCGATGATCGTCAAGGACCGGACCGCATGAGCGCCCTGTATCGCGCGCTAAAGTACGCCGCAATCCTGCTTTGGTCGGCGTTCGTGATCGCGCCTTTCCTGTGGGCGCTGACCACTTCGTTCAAGACCGCCAACGGCATCACTGGGGGGCCGACCTACATCCCGTGGCTGCAATATCAACCCTCGCTCGAAGGATGGAGTCTGCTGTTTCGCAGCGGTGGAGGCGGAATTCAGATTGGCGGGCCCTACCTGGATAGCGTGATCGTAACCGTCAGCGCCAGCCTGATCAGCCTGGTGCTGGGCACGCTCGCGGCCTACGGCCTGTCGCGGTTCACCTACCGCGCCGGGTTCGTGCGCAACGCCGACATCACCTTCTTCTTCATCTCGCAGCGCATCATGCCGCCGGTCGTGCTCGCGATCCCGTTCTTCCTGATGCTGCAGTTCCTCGGCCTGCTTGACACCAAAGTCGGGCTCATAATCGTCTATATCGCGCTTCTGATGCCAATCGCAGTGTGGGTAATGGTGGATTTCTTCAATACCGTCCCGCGCGAACTCGACGAGAGTGCGATGCTCGACGGCTGCAGTCCGATCGAGACCTTCTGGCGCGTGATCCTACCCAACTCCAAGCCCGGACTGGTCGTGGCCGGTCTGTTTTGCCTGATTTTCGGCTGGAACGATTTCTTCTTCGCGTTTACGCTCACGTTTACCCAGACGCAACTGCTACCGGTGGCGATCGTGGCCCTCAACTCTTCGGTCACGCCCTGGTGGAGTCTTTCGGCTGCGGCGCTGGTGTCGGTCGCGCCTCTGGTCGTAGTCGCGTTCATCCTGGAAAGCTATCTGTCGCGCGGCAACCTCGCGGGCGCGGTCAGGTAACGCACGGATGTCACTGGTCGCTAACGAGCTTAGTCGCCGCATCGATGGTGTTGCACATCTGGACGGTGTGTCCTGCGCGCTGGAGCGCGGGCGGTTCTACGTGGTCGTCGGGCCAACGCTGTCGGGCAAGACTACGCTGCTGCACACACTCGCTGGTCTCAATGTCCCCGACGCCGGTACAATAACACTGGACGACACGGATCTCGCTACAGTTCCCGTGTGGTCGCGGAGCGTATCGATGGTGTATCAACAGTTCATCAACTATCCGCACCTCTCGGTCTATGAAAATATCGCGTTCCCGCTACGCCGCCGGCGCCTGGCAAAGTCAGAGATCGAGAGCCGCGTGCGCGCTATCGCCGAGACGGTCGGCCTGACACCATTGCTCGCGCGTCTGCCGGGCGCGCTGTCCGGCGGGCAGCAGCAGCGCGTTGCACTCGCACGCTCCCTTGTCAAGGGATCGGACCTGCTTCTTCTTGATGAGCCTTTGGTCAATCTCGACTACAAGCTTCGCGAACAACTTCGGGAAGAGTTCCTCAACATTTTCAGCACGCAAAGTCGTTCGATCCTCGTCTACACGACGGCCGACCCAAATGAGGCTCTGCTGTTCGACGCCGATGTGCTCGTGATGCACGAAGGCCGGTTGCTGCAGGTCGGAACCGCCAAGAGTGTCTATGCGCGTCCGGCCACGACCACGGTAGCGCGGATCTTCAGCGATCCGCCGATGAATCTTCTGCCGGGTTCACTCGACGACACAGGTCTACGGCTGTCCAACGACGTGTTGCTGCCGCGCCCGCGCCATCTTGAATCTCTGCCACCTGGTCCCTATGTGTTCGGCATTCATCCAGGCGATGTCGCCATGGCGGAGCTAGGCATCGCCAGCGAAGTCGAACTGGCTGAGATCAGCGGCTCGGAAACGTTCCTGCACGTGCGCCACGGGGGCATGAGGCTGGTCGCCCATCTCTCCGGCGTGCACGCCTATGCACTCGGCGAAAACGTGCAGACCGCCCTTGATACTGCCAAGCTGTTTGCATTTGCGCCCGAAGGCGAGCTCGCTGCTGCGCCCGTGCCCGGCGGCTGAGGAGTAGGCATGGCACGCATCGACCTCGACCAAATTGCGCACAGCTACGACAACTTGGGCGTGCAGCCGAACTACGCGCTGCATCCGTTTACGCACACCTGGGAAGACGGCGAAACCTATGCCCTGCTTGGCCCTTCCGGTTGCGGTAAGACGACGTTGCTCAATATCATGTCCGGCATTGTTCGTCCGAGCGAGGGACGCGTGCGCTTCGGTGGCCAGGATGTCACCGAGTTGCCGACCGCCCGGCGCAATATTGCCCAAGTATTCCAGTTTCCGGTTATCTACCGAACCATGACCGTGTTCGAGAACCTCGCCTTTCCGTTGCGCTGCCGACAATTGCCGCAGCACGAAATCCGCAAACGGGTCAGCGAGGTCGCTGAACTGCTCAATCTAACCGGCCAGCTCCAGCGCGCGGCGCTGCACCTCAGCGCCGATGCAAAACAGCTTATCTCACTGGGACGTGGTCTGGTACGCAACGACGTCGCGGCCATTCTGCTCGACGAACCGCTGACCGTCATCGATCCGCAGCTGAAATTCGAGTTGAGACGCAAACTGAAAGAGGTGAATCGGCGCTACCGGCTCACACTTATCTACGTAACGCATGATCAGACCGAAGCAATGACGCTGGCAAACAAGGTGGTCGTGATGGACCACGGACGCGTGGTCCAGATCGGGACGCCACAGGAGTTGTTCGAGCGGCCGGAGAATGCATTCGTCGGATACTTTATCGGTTCACCGTCGATGAACATGCTCGAATGTCGGTTAGCCGAAGGCGGGGTGGATGTGGGCAGCGTACGCATTGCCTTTCCGGGCATCAATCGCGCAGTGAGCAAGGCAGGGGGAAAGCTCGCGTTCGGCGTGCGGCCGGAATACGTCACGATCAGCGATGTGCCGGCAGCGGGCGCGGTTCCCGCAACCCTTGTCGATCTGAAATCGGTCGGCGCCTTTTGCATCGCCACGCTCGAAATGGGCGGTCAGCGCATTAAGGCAAAAATACGCGCGGACGCACCGATCCCGGTCCGCCAAACGTTCGTCCGATTCGCCGATGGCCGCCGCCTGCTGTACGCCGATGACCGCCTACTCGCTGTCGCCTGAGGTCGGTACCTGCCGCGCGACTGGCTGGTACGAATGCAAGTCTGCCCGTGAATCATGTGGCAGATCATGACGCAATTGGCTAGCTGCGTAAAATCTGAAACATTAGAGATGATGCATCAAAAGAATGATTGTCTTTTATAAGATGCACGTTTGTTAGCAGTCGTTCGAATACAGTAGCTTTTCCTCTTGTGCTCCGCGAATTGGAACGATCCGGGTAGTCGCACAATTAAGCCTCGTTCAAGGTGGTTTTCCTCCTCCCAATCTTTGAACGATTTCAGGCCCAGCATGGAAGTGTCCGGGCTTTTTTCTGTCCGCCCGGCGTGGGCGCGTTCGTGAAAGTGAAAGCCCTTCCGTTAGCCGTCGGCGTTCCTATTCCGTGGGGTAGCAATGCGCTGAAGAGCGGCCCTTCACTGGCGCAGTCTTCAGTTCGTTCGAGCCTCCCTTCATGGCCGGTTGTTGCCCTTGGCTCCCGCCGCCTACTGAAATTCCGACCAGCGTCCGCTTGCAAAATCCGCCAAGGACGGCAGACCCAAAAATACACTGGGCCTGACTTAGATTTAGCGGCCGCATTCGCCAGGAGCGGTCATTCACGCTCCGTCAAGATCCGGAAATCTGAACGGCTTAAACGGCTTTCAAGCTTCCTTCGAGAACGCGCCCGCGGTCGCGGGCGAGCAGCGTGTAGGCCGTCGGCACGACGAAGAGCGTGAGCAGCGTACCGAAGGTCATGCCGCCGACGATCACCCAGCCGATCTCGTGCCGGGTCGCGGCGCCCGCGCCGGCGGCCATGGCGAGGGGGATCGCGCCAGCCACCATGGCGCCAGTGGTCATCAGGATGGGGCGCAGCCGCAGCGCCGCGGCCTCGATTACGGACTCGCGTAGCGGCCGGCCCTCGTCCTGCAGGCGGTTGGCGAACTCCACGATCAAGATGCCGTGCTTGCTGATGAGGCCGATCAGCGAAACCAGGCCGATCTGGCTGTAGATGTTCAGCGTCCCGCCGCTCAGATGCAGCGCGAGCAACGCGCCGGTCATCGACAGCGGCACGGTCAGCATGATGATCAGCGGGTCGACGAAGCTCTCGAACTGCGCCGCGAGCACCAGGAAAATGAAACCGAGCGCCAGCACAAAAATGAAGACGAGGCTCGACTCGGCATCCTTGAATTCCCGCGACTGACCGGCATAGTCGTGGCGCACGGCAGGCGGCAGTACACGCGCGGCCGCCTCTCCGAGGAAAGCGAGCCCTTCGCCGAGCGAGTAGCCCGGCGCGGTGCCGCCGGTGATCGTCGCCGCGCGGAACTGGTTGAACCGGTTGAGCTCCTTGGGCGCCACGGTCTCCTTCGTCCGGACGAGATTCGACAGCGGGAGCATCGCGCCGCTGGGGCCGCGGACGTAGATTGCGTCGAGGTCCGTGGGCGTGCGTCGGTCGCCCGGAGCAACCTGGACGATCACGTCGTACTGCTCGCCGTTCTGCGTGAAGCGCGTCACCTGCCGGCCGCCGAGCAGGGTTTCGAGGGTGCGCCCGACGGTGAGCACGCCGGCGCCGGTGTCGGCAACGCGCTCGCGATCGACCTCGACCTCAATTTGCGGCTTGTCCAGGCGCAGGTCGCTGTCGAGGTTGATCAGGCCGGGAAACTTCTCCGTCTCGGCGAGCAGCATTCCGACATATTCGTCGAGCTTCTGGTAACTCTCGGAGGTCTGGATGACGAACTCCACCGGCTTGCTGCGCGCGCTTTGCCCGAAGGAGCCCGGGTTGTTGGCGAAGGCGCGCACGCCAGCGATCCGGTTGAGCTTCGGCTGGATGTCCCTCACGATGTCCATCTGCGTGCGGCTGCGATCCTCCCAGGGGGTGAGCTGCGAGAAGGAAATGAGCTCCGTCACCGCCTGCGAACCGACGATCACGAAATAGTGCTGCACCTCGGGCACCTGGGCGATCAGTGCCTCGAACTCCTCTGCGTAGCGGCTGGTGAAGTCCACGGTCGAGCCCTCCGGCGCGTTGCCGGCGGTGAAGAGCACGCCGCGGTCCTCGATCGGAGCCAGCTCGGATTTCAGCGCGGTGAACAGAAAATAGCTCGCGCCGGCGACGGCCAGCGCCACCAGCACGACCAGCGGGCGGGCGCGCAGCGTCGCCACGAGAGCGCTGCGATAGCCGCGGTAGAGGGCGAGCAGCCCGCGCTCCAGGAAATTGTAGAAGCCCCCGTGCGACTCATGCGGAAGCAGCAGGCGCGAGCACATCATCGGGGTGAGGGTCAGCGCGACGAAGCCCGAAACGAGCACGGCGCCCGCCAGCGTGAGCGCGAACTCGGCGAACAGCGTCCCGGTCCGCCCCGGCGCGAAGGCGACCGGCGCATACACCGCCGCGAGGGTGAGCGTCATGGCGATGACGGCGCTCGAGATCTCGCCCATGCCGCGGATCGCCGCCTGCATCGGCTCGATGCCTTCCTCGATGTGGCGGTGGATGTTCTCCAGCACCACAATGGCGTCGTCGACCACCAGCCCGATCGCCAGCACCATCGACAGCAGCGTCAGCGTATTGATCGAGAAGCCGAGCAGGTCCATCAGCGCGAAGGCGCCGATGAGCGACACCGGAATCGTGACCAGCGGGATGATCGTGGCGCGCGCTGTGCGCAGGAACAGGAAAATCACCAGCACCACCAGCGCAACCGCCTCGGCAATCGTCGTGTAGACCGCCTGGACCGAGCGATCGATGAAGATCGACTTGTCGTAGGCAATCTTCGCGTTCATCCCGGGCGGCAGTCCGCCCACCAGTTGCGGCATCAGCTTGCGCAACTCATTGGAGACATCCAGCGGATTGGCAGTCGCCTGCTTGACGATGCCGATGATCACGGCGTTGTCGCCGTTGAAACGGGTGACACGGCGCTCGTCCTGCGGGCCGACTTCGACCCTGGCGAGGCTCCCCAGGCGCACCGGGAACCCGTTGGCGTCCTTCACCACGACCTGCCGGAACTGCTCGGGTGTGCTGAGCCCGGTTTGCGACAGCACCGTAAACTCGCGATCTATGCTTTCAATCCGGCCCGAGGGCACCTCGACGTTCTGCTGGCGCAGCGCGTCCTCGACCTCCTGCACCGTCAGGTCGTGGGCGGCGAGCCGCGTGCGGTCGAGCCAGATACGCATCGCGTAGCGGCGCTCGCCGAAGATGCGCGCCTCCGAGACGCCCGGCAGGTTCTGCAGCCGGTCGCGCACGTAGCGGTCGGCGTAGTCCGATATCTCGATCGGCTTGTGCCGGTTGCTGGTGAAGGCAATGTAGATGATTGCCTGGGCGTCGGCCTCGACCTTGGCGATCACCGGCTCCTCGATCTCCGCGGGCAGCCGGCCGCGCACTCGCCCCACGCGGTCGCGCACGTCGCTCGCCGCGACATCGGGATCGGTGCCGATGCGAAAGCGCACTGTGATGCGGCTTTCCTCGGGCCGGCTGCTCGAGGTCAGCGTCTCGATGCCTTCGATGCCCGCGATCGAGCTCTCGAGCACCTGGGTCACCTGGCTCTCGATGATCTCGGCGCTGGCGCCGAGATACTGGGTTCTCACCGAAACGATCGACTCGTCGATGTCCGGATACTCCCGCACCGAGAGCCGCGAGTAGGAAACGAGCCCGACCAGCACGATGAGCAGGCTCATCACCGTCGAAAAAACCCGCCGGCGGATGAAGAACTCGAACAGCCCCATTTCAGCTCCCTCTGCCCGGCAGGGCCGCGGGCGGGGCAACTTCCAGGCGCGCACCTTCTCGTATCTGCTGTTGGCCGGCGGTCACCACCTGGGCGTCGCGGGCGAGGCCGTTGCGGATCTCGACGTAGCCAGGACGGCGCTGTCCGAGCACCACCTCGGTGCGCACGGCACGGCCGTCGACGATGCGGTAGACGAACTGCTTGTCTTCCCTGGCGAATATCGCGGATTCGGGCACCAACAGCGCGTTTTCGCGCCGCTCGACGACGAGTTGCACGCGCGCGAACAGGCCGGGCGAGAGCTCGCCCTGCGGATTCGGGATACGCGCGCGCAGGCGGATCGCCCTGCCCACGACATCGACGATCGGATCGATTGCGTAGATCTCGCCCTCGAAGACCTTGCCGGGCCGGGCGTCGAGCGTGATGCGTACCCGCTGGCCGCGGCGCACGCTGGACAGGGCAAGCTCGGGAACGCGGAAATCCAGCTTGATCGGGTGAATGTCGGCCAGCTCGACGATGCGCTGTCCGGGCGCGACATAGGCGCCGACGCTGACCGAACGCAGTCCCACGATCCCCGTCAGCGGCGCCCGGAGGGTGGTTTTTTGCAGTCGCGCCTCGGCCAGGGCGAGATTGGCCTCCGCCGCCTGGAACGCACCCAACGCTTCATCGCGCGCCCGTATCGTTCCCATGCCCTGGCCTGCGAGCGTAATCGTGCGCTCATGGTTGGCACGGGCGAGGACGAGATCCGAGCGCGCCTTTGCGCGTTCGGCCTGCAGTATCGATGCGTCCAGTTCCACCAGCACATCGCCGGCCTTGACCTTCTGGCCTTCGTTGAACGCAATGCGCTCGATGCGCCCGGCGACCTCCGGCGCCACGATCACGGCCTCGTTGGGGTGCAGCGTGCCCACCGCCTGAAGATCATCGACCACCGTGTCGATGGTCACGCGCGCCGCCTCGACCACAACGGCTCGGGAGGGCGACTTCCCCGCCTCGGCCGTCTTCGGCGTAGCGGTGCTCGAGGTACCGGTCGTTCCGTAGATCTGCGCGAAGTAGTAGGCGCCACCCGAAACGGCCGCACCCAGAGCCGCGAAAATCAGCCAGAAGCGGAATTTTTTCATCCGGGCTTTGACGCGGCACCGTGGTGCGCGTTCCATTCGATTATTCAAGTTTTCCAGTTTAACTTCTTTGCGTTGGTAGCGCCGCCGGTCGTGCTCGTCCACCGGGCGTGGGTACACGCCGGGATCGACCGCGCACGCGCAGAGTAGACGTTGTCCCGGCTGTGGGCGGAACCACGCTGACCTCGGTGGGGAAGCATGTCCAGATGGGAAGAGATCGGCATCGAAATCCTGTCGGATCAGCGTGCGCCTGACGCGTGGCCGGCATGCACTGACTGGGCCACCGAATTGCGACGAAACGCCGGAATCGCGGACGCCGTCTCTCCTGGCAGCGCTTCAGCCACAGCGGACCTTCGACACGATCCGCACTTAAGACCGGTCCTGGGCCAGAAGCACGAATTCGCCAAGGTCGGCTACCGGAATGCTGAAATTCAATGGCGGCTTTTTGGCTGCGAACTTGACTTGTTCAAGGCTCACTTCAAGGCGACCCGTTGCCGACGCTGCGATTTTCGATGCGTTAACGGGTGCGTCCGTCAGCAGCGGATGCCCACGCACTCCTGCGCCGCTGAAAAATGGATCAGAACAGAAAATGGCCTCGCCTCTGCTCCGCGCGTTGGCGTAACGCGCAACCGCTTCGCACACTTCTTCCACTGCATCGGCCTTGAAAATAAGTTCTTACGGTGGTCGAGCGACCGTGCCAGCCTGCACCGGCAGACATTCCTTTTCTTCGCCGACTACCTGCAACATTCGCGCCCCGCCGGGCCGAGGTAGCCAGTCTTCTGAAATCCTGAGTCGCGCTTGGCGAATCCGCTAATATAGGCAGTACTGATACGTCCCTAGTTGGCTATCTAGAACAGATGCAAGGAAGCATCACACTTGTTGTGATTTTAGCGGTGTCCGTAGTGGCGCAAGCGACCGCCGCGTGGATAGCATTGCACCAGATGGCTAACGGCATCGGCCGTTACCGTGCGCCTTGGGGATGCGTGGCACTTGCTTTGGTGTTGATGGTGGAACGCCGTCTCGCGCCTCTTTGGCGCCAAATCGAATATGGTGAGACGAGCAACATGAATGATGCCATCTTTGGCATGGCCATTTCACTGTTCATGGTCGCCGGCATCTATGGCATAGGGTGGTTGTTCACCGATATCAAGACGCTGGCGAATACGGATTCGCTGACCGGTCTAGCCAATCGGCGCAATGTTCTTAAGTGCGCCCAGCGTGAAATCGAACGTGCTGCACGGGCCAAGCGCCCTCTAGCTTTCATGATGTTCGACATTGACCACTTCAAGCGGATAAATGATACATATGGCCATCCTGCGGGCGACGCGGTGCTGCGCGCTGTGGCAGACGTTGTCCGCACCGAACTCCGCCGCATCGATACCGTCGGGCGCATTGGCGGCGAGGAATTCTTGGTTATACTGCCGGAGACCGATCAGGAGAACGCCACGGTTGCCGCCGAGCGTATCCGAAGCACTATCGCCCTACATGAATTCTTAATTGGCGATGCGCGTATTGGCATTACTATTAGCATTGGCTTGGTGGTTTCCGACATCACGACCAATTCCGTCACCGTCGAGGGTGTCCTGAAGACTACGGACGAAGCGCTTTATGCAGCCAAGAATGGCGGACGTAACCGCGTAGTTTTACTGCCATAAGCGCCTACTCTCCTTAAATAGATACCAAACGAAGGAAATGGGACGTATAAGCAGGCACCTTAGTTGATGTAGTGGAATCCTTTTTCCGAGAATAATTCGGAGGCGTGGATTGCGATAGTGGAGATCCAGAGCGTCGACGACGGAATTGGGTCCGGACGCTCAGTGAGACATTTTTCCCGTCTCGCCGGCGGCCGCTGATGGCCGGGTGTACGCGCTGAGACCCGCCGCCTGCTGAAATTTAGGCCAGCGGCCGCATTTCAAGAACGCGAGCTCACCAAACCGACCCACATGCGACATTCCCTCCGCGAGATTCGCTGTCCCAGAGCGGCCGGTGTTCTGCGCCTCTGGTCGGCCTGCGACGGACGAGTTTGGGGTCGGGCGGTTAGCACTCACCCTGCAAGCGCTGGCCCGATGTCCAACGGGATCGAGTCGGTCCTTCGACGCGCTTTGAGCCGGACTCATCCCAAGCCCGTAAAATGTGCAGATGGACACCAGTCGAGCAGAGGCTGCGCATGTCGTCGCCCCTCATGCGCGCGCCGCCGGCGAGTTGCTGACCCTGCTCGTGACAACACCTCACGGGCTGCGTCAAGTCGAGGCCGATTCGCGGCTGGAGGCTTTCGGGCGCAATGCGTTGCCGAGCGGCAAACCGCCCAGCGCGCTGGCGATCTTCATTCAGCAGTTCAAGAGTCCGCTGATATACGTGCTGTTGGCTGCAGCGCTGGTGTCGGCGCTGCTTCGTGAGTGGACGGACGCCGGCTTCATTTTCGCCGTGCTGTTGATCAACGCCGTGATCGGCGCCTTCCAAGAATACGCCGCCGAGCGCTCGGCGCAGGCACTGCAGCAGCTGGCCACCGCGCACACGCGCGTGCTTCGCGACGGGGACGCGCACGAGATCGCCTCCGAGGAACTTGTTCCGGGTGATGTCGTGCTGATCGAGTCCGGCACCAAGATTCCGGCCGACCTGCGACTGCTCGAAGAACACAACCTGAGCGTCGACGAGTCGCTGCTCACCGGCGAGTCCATGACGGTCGATAAGTCGGCGCTCGCGACGGTCGCTGCCGAGAGTGCGCTGGGGGACCGCCTCAACATGGCCTACGCCGGCACGCTGGTGGCCAGCGGTCGCGGCCGCGGCCTGGTCGTGGCGACCGGCTTGCACACCGAGCTCGGACATATCGCCGCATCGGTACTGGGAACGCAGGCGGTCAAGGCCCCGCTGATGGTGCGCATGGAGCGCTTCACGCAGATCATCGCCATCGCGGTCGGCGTCGCCGCTTTGGGAGTCGCCGGGTTGGAACTTTCCCGTGGCGCGCCGCTGGCGGAGATCTTCCTGCTCGCCGTGGCCCTAGCGGTGTCCGCGATCCCCGAGGGGCTGCCGGTCGCGCTGACGGTTGCGCTGGCCGTCGGCATGCGACGCATGGCGCGACGCAACGTGATCGTGCGCCGCCTGGTTGCGGTCGAATCGCTCGGGTCATGCACCTACATCGCCTCAGACAAGACCGGCACCCTCACGGTCAACCAGCTCACGGTCCGCCGGGTCCAGTTCGTCGACCAACCGGCATGGGAGGTCATGGGCGAAGGGCTCGCGCCCGACGGCACCTTCGTGTTGCCCCAGGGTGCATCGCGGGAGGGCCACGAACGCCTGCTCGAGCGCCTGGCGCACGCCGCGGTGCTGGCCAACGAGGCCAGCCTGTGGCAACACGATGGCGCGTGGTCCGGCGCCGGCGATGCGGTGGATCTTGCGCTGCTGGCGTTCGCGCACAAGGCCGGCGTCACCCAGGCCTTGGCCCGAGAACGGCTTCCTGAAATAGACTTGATTCCGTACGAGTCCGACGCGCGCTTTGCCGCCAGCCTCAATCGGCATGCCGATGGCAGCCGCGCCTCGGTCAAGGGCGCACTCGAGACCGTGTTGCCCATGTGCCAACGCATGGCACGCCCGGAGGGTGACGTCGCGCTGGCCGCCGACGAGATTCGCAGCCAGGCCGAATCCCTGGCCGCGGGCGGCTATCGGGTGCTCGCCCTCGCCGACGGCGAGTTGTCGCTCGCGCCCGACGCGCCGTTCTCGGGCGATCGTCTGACCGAGCTGACGCTGCTCGGCTTGGTCGCGATGTCGGATCCCCCGCGCCCCGAGGCGCCTGACGCGGTCGCGGCCTGCGTTCGCGCCGGCATCACGGTGGCGATGATCACGGGCGATCATCCAACCACGGCACTCGCGGTGGCGCGCGACGTCGGGATCGCCGAGGACGCCGGTCAGGTCGTCACGGGCGCCGACCTCGCCGACGCAGCGCGCAACGACCTGCAGGTCTTGGACATGCTGTGCCAGCGGGGGCGTGTATTTGCGCGCATCGAGCCACGCCAGAAGCTCGAAATCGTCGAGTCGCTGCAGCGCCAGGGCCACTACGTTGCCGTGACCGGCGACGGCGTCAATGACGCGCCGGCCCTGCGTGCCGCGCAGGTCGGCGTGGCGATGGGCCTGGCAGGTACCGACGTGGCTCGCGAAACAGCCGGGCTCATCGTCACCGACGACAACTTCGCGTCGATCGTCGCCGGCATCGAGGAAGGCCGCATCGCATACGGCAACGTGCGCAAGGTGATCTTCCTGCTAATCTCGACGGGCGCCGCCGAGATCGTCCTGTTCGCCCTCGCGCTGGCCGCCGGCGTTCCGTTGCCTCTCGTGGCCGTGCAACTGCTCTGGCTCAACCTCGTCACCAATGGCATCCAAGACGTGGCGCTCGCGTTCGAGCCGGCCGAAGGCAACGAGCTGCGCAAGCCGCCGCGGCCGCCGCGGGAGAGGATCTTCAACCGCATCATGATCGAGCGCGTGCTTATTTCGGCGCTGGTGATCGGCGGGCTGGCCTTCGCAGCCTACCAGTGGATGCTGGCGCGGGACTTCAGCGTCGACGAGGCTCGCAACGGCACGCTGCTGCTGATGGTGTTCTTCGAGAACGTACAGGCGTTCAACAGCCGCTCCGAGACTTTGTCGGTGTTCCGGCACAACCCGCTGCGCAACAAGTTGCTGCTTTTCGGCACGCTCGCCGCCCAGCTCGTGCACATCGCGGCGATGTACACACCCGGCCTTCGCGACGTGCTCGGTGTGCAGCCGATGTCGCTCGTCCATTGGGGTGAACTGCTCTTGATCGCGATGTCGCTCCTCGTGGCCATGGAGGTACACAAGCTGATGCGCCATCGTCGCAACTGAGCAGCAATCGCGCAATGGTTGCGGAACGCGTTCCAAGTACGACTGGAAGGGCGACTTCGTGAAGCCGTTGCCCGACGCAGCGACCGACCTGCTTGAACTTCCCGCTGGAGTGATGTGAACCGGGCGGCAACGCCTGATCGGAGTCACCCGACACCGGACATTCGGGAACGGCCGGTCCTGGCCGGGTGCTGCCGGTAAGCGCAGCGTCTTCAGTAAAGCATAACCGCGGCGTTGAGTAATTTCATATCCCTCTGCACCACCACGACTGTGCGTAGTCCGTAGTAACCGTCCCGACCTCGATGCGCTCAAATCCTCCGAGCGTAAAGCCCTGCGGGGCGACCCAGAGCAATTGCGCGTCGTACAGCGCGGGCAAGAGGTCTCCACCAATTGGCTCAGCGGGGTCCTTTAGCTGCGCCACGCGAATCGTCCGGCTCAATGCAGCATCACGATGTTCTACCACCAAGAGCTCACCACTGACGGCAGCCTCACGCGCAAGTCGCTCCTTGGCAATAGGCACACCCCTGCGTCTCATACAAACCACCAAAAACCGCATTAAACAGTCTCGCGTTTGCCATTCGACCAAACTTGGCACAGATGGCCAACCACAAGCCTCAGAACAGGCCGACCAGGCCCTTCCGGCTCACGACCGTCATTGTCAACAACTACAGCCTCCACGGCGCCACCGGCATCGAGACGCTCGATAAGCCGCGCCACGACCTCGCACCCTTCCATTGAGCCCAAAAGTGTGGCGACAAATCGTCCTGGCGCGCCCTCGCCATAAAGCCTACCGCGGTAAAGGAAATAATCAGAAGCATCGCCAAGAGCGACCTCGGCAAGTTCCTGCACCCGCCGACGCGCCTGCAGCCAACTGCTCGCGCCTACTGTGTCGATGCCCGTGCTCATTGAATTTCACCACCGGTAGCTGCCTGATTCTGGCCTGTATATTTATACAGTATTGGATTTAGGAGCTGATGTCAATGAGCTAAAATCTCCAGTTGTCGCTAGTCATCGCTGGCGCCAAAACTTGGCAACCCGTCGCGGGGCTTTATTGGTATCGTGGTCGCGTCACGTCGCGGTTCGGAGACCCACATGACCATCTGCCCCATCGCCATTTTTTCTGGCTGCAAGAAATGCCCAGCATTTAAATTTTGTCCGCTCAAGAGCGTGCTAGGCGATTACGTGCCGGAAGCCGAGCAAAAAGCCGGGACAAATGCACGCGTAGCCAAGACTCCGACGCGCGCACAAAGGCGGAGGAAGTAAACCACGCCATGCGCCGAGTTGGTCTTATCTCCGACACTCACGGCCTCCTTCGCCCTGAAGCTCTGACATTCCTAAAGGGCTGTGATTACATCGTACACGGAGGCGACATAGGCCACGCTAGCATCCTTGAGGAACTCGCTGAGTTAGCGCCAGTCACTGCGGTGCGTGGCAATAACGATATGGGCTCCTGGGCAAATTCCTTGCGAGAGTCCGAATGCGTGCAAATTGGCGACGTGGTCGCGTACGTGATTCACGATTTGGCGCAATTTCACATAGACCGGATTCCAGCAGGTGTGCGCGTCATCGTTTCAGGCCACTCGCATATGCCCCGGGTCGAGGAACGCAACGGCGTCTTGTACGTCAATCCTGGCAGCTCCGGGCCGCGACGATTCAAACTGCCTGTCGCCGTGGGGGAGCTCATCATCACCGGCAGCTCGGTGTCTGCGCGCATTGTTGAGCTCTCAGTTCCATCGGCCTCTTCGCAATGACCGACTCGTTGCAATATCAACTGCTCGCAAATATCGTGCTCTTGCTGCACGTCGCTATCGTCGTCTTCGTCGTCGGCGGCCTCGTCATCATAATTGTTGGCAACCTACGAGCGTGGCAATGGGTGAACGCGTGTTGGTTTCGGCTTGCGCATGCCGCCGCCATCGCTGTGGTTGTGATGGAAGCCTGGATTGGTGCCGTGTGTCCGCTTTCGTCCCTCGAAATGTGGCTTCGCGCAAATGCCCGTGCTACGACTTACGCCGGAGGTTTCGTCGAGCATTGGCTACAGCGCATCCTCTATTACGATGCGCCGGCCTGGGTCTTCACTCTCGGCTACTCACTGTTCGGATTGCTCGTCGCAGCTACATGGTGGTACTTCCCGCCAAGGTTCAAGCGGCGCGCAAAGGAAACCAAGGCCTGACCCTTCCGCGCTTACCTGGGGCGTCGTCAACGTCTCGATACGTGCACTGCGCCTTGGGCGATTTGCATCGTGTACTTGTCTTTGTTGACAGCAGCTGGGTGGCAGAGATGCGCGGCGATGAGCTGCTTCATACGCCCCTAGCAGAGTTGCGTAAACTCCTCAGGTGTCAAGACGAAGAGGAAATGGAGCTGGCGCAGTAGGTCAGGCATGGAGTTGAAGCTGTTCCAACAAGGCCCAACTGCGAGCAAAGGGACTGCAGCCGAAAAGCTGTATCCCTGACACACGCATTGATTAATCTTCATTCAAGCCCCGGGGCCTAACCGCTCGGGGCTTTTTCTTTCCGTAACCGAACTCAGTCTGAGGACGGCCCACCAAGTCATGACCACTCGCGGAGCAGCGCGCCCGCCGGCCTTCTCCTACTGGCCAAGAGTTGAACTATCGTCCTTCGTCCCCATCTAATAGGCTGTTCACTTTTTTTCCGCGGCGTTGGAAACCGCTCACTAGCACCACCAAGGTTGGATGCAACAAGGTCCGGCGCCATTTCGCAATGCAACAAGGAGACAAACAAATGACGCATGACGTAGTCGGCAGGCTGTTGTCAGATACAAGAAGATATTTCGAGGAGTACAAACCGCAGATGCCCCTCTCTCGCGATAGGCGTTCGACGCCGACGCACCAGAACGGCTCCAGTGCACTCTCCGATAGGGGCACTTCGGTCTCAAAACAGAAATGCGGCGATTCGCACCAACAGACGAACCTAGGGACCTGCTGAGGATTTCGCGGCTCTAAAGGAGAGACAAGCGATGAACCAGCTGGACAAAAGTGTTTCTGCCGTCTTTCTTGCCATAACGCTCGCAACGACACTCGGCTGTGCGGCAACCCCGACTAGGGAAAGCACGGGCCAGTACATAGATGACGCCGCCATTACCGCGAAGGTCAAGGCGGCAATCTTGGACCGGCCGACATTGAAGGTGCTCGATATCCACGTCCAAACGGTTAGAGGCGTGGTTCAGCTTTGGGGCACTGTCGGCACGCAGGCGCAAATTGACGAGGCAGGGAATGTCGCCAAGGGCGTTGCTGGCGTAAAATCCGTCACGAATGACATGAAGCGGATGTAACCGGCGACTGGGCGACGCGGAAATAGCATGCTAGCCGCCCCGGCCCGCGCAGTTCCACAGCAACGCTATCAAACTGTCGGATAGATACCCACTCACTTACGCCCGGAGAAATCAATGAACGAGGAAACTTTCAACCTGAGCATTCGCAAGTTCCTGAAGATGGTGGGAGTGAATTCGCAGCGCGAAATTGAGCAAGCAGTCACAAAGGCGATTGCTTCCGGCGCCATCGCAGGTACGGAGGCATTTCCGGCCAAGGTGACGCTCGAGGTCGATGGGCTAAAATTGAGCGTCAATTTTGACGGCGAAATTCGCCTTCAATGAGTTCGACTACGTGTGAGGTCTAATCAGGTTGTTGCTGCGCGACCAGAATTGACCACCGTGCGCAAATCGCGCTGACCACGCGATCTTCGTCTAATTCTCTTTCTCGGCAAGCGTTTAAATACGCTTCGTTCTGGTCAATCCAGTTGCGCACCCTGGTCGATCCAAATCGCGCGAACAACAGCCATTTGCGACTTGCGCAGTGGCGAGGGCGACGGTACCCCACGTTGTGCGCGTCTACATTGAGGGAAAACTGGTTCGGACGTTTGAGTTCGAGACCGAGTGACGCTCAGTACTAGGCGCCGCTCGTCATTGACGTTTTATCATCAAAAATGCTTCTTGTAGTAAGCCCATTGCAAACGGGCAAGAACTCCCAAAATTGCTGCGAGCGGCAGGCCAAGCCAGCGGACATCGATAGACGCGGGCCAGAGCAGGCCGACTAAAAGGGCGATTGCCATCAGCGCAACTTGAAGGTGCTTTGCGCGGTGGTAAAGGCTTGCCGATTCTCGCCCGCCAGAGGCCCGGCGTATCGCGCGCTGCGTGAACCCATCCGCGACCGAGACGATGTAGATGAGCGCGAGTATCGGGGCAAGCAATCCCAGCGTAACAAGCCGAATACCAAGCAGCTGGGTACCGATCATCGCCACGTCGATTGCTTCAACGTTGGCCAGATAGGTATTTCGCATGATGGTGTCGGGAATCGAGAGTGCGTCCCCTTCCGCGAATCGCATTCCCATGTCGTGAATTCCGGTGACCCGAAAGACCAGCGCATGGAGAAAGTTCGCGGTACCAGTCACCGCGCTCGGCACCCTACCCTGCAATTCCGCAAAGTCGAGCGCGCGAGCAAGGTCTGTGGCTAGGATACTCTTCAATCGGTCAATGCCGTCTGGCCAGACCTTGAACACAAATATCCAGTCGACAATCCAGGCCGCAACGAGGATTCCAATAACCGCGAGCGTTAGCGCGAAGACGAACTTGAGCGGGCCAAGCAGAGCGCCGACAAATCCGCCGTCGTGGAACGAGGCATTCCTAGAAGCCAACTCTCGCCTCCTCCGCAGTCCCGCCATGACGCGCGCGGTGCGAACGGCCATCCATCCGGCCCCTCACCTCACTACCGATCGCTTCGAGACTCGCCGGCATCAACGGGTCGTGACTGGCGTCCGGCAAGGGCATCCGGATCTTGTAGAGCTGCCCGCCGTGGATGAGCGCGAAGGCCTGCCCCTTGGGTAACTGGACGAGGTCGCTCGGCGCCAGCATGGGTGCGCTTTCCGTATTGATGCGGTCCTCGTTCCGGCTCGCGAAGTCTGCAAAATCCCCCGGGTCGTTGGTATCGGACACCGAAGACGAGACGACGGTAGAGACGACGCGTACTTCCGGGAGCTGGCTGGTCAGTAGCTCTGCGGTTGCCACTTCCTTGACGCGCAGCATGATCAGGGTATTGAAATTGCCGGCGATCTGTCCCGCCTTTGCCCGGGACCCGATGCGCGCCTCCACGTCCGACCAGGTCTGGGTGTACGCCGTCACCTGAAAACCTGCCCCGCCTGCCTTGTTGAGGAGCGGGATGAATTCGTCGCCGATTAGTTCGTTGAACTCGTCCGCATGAATCGCTATGCGCCGCGGCGTCGTATCGCCCGGAAGCCCCCTGCCCGTGCCGAACTTGTAGAGGCTCCCCGCCACGCTGGTGAGATCGGCGAACATCGAGTTGCCGACCGCGGCGGCCACCTCATAGTCAGATAGTGAATCCAGCCCGATATAGACAATGCCGCCCAGATTGATCACCGAGGCCCAGTCGAACACGGGGCGCCAGTCGCTGAGATCGTCGAGATCCGGCGACAACAGGGACGCGGTGCGGCCGGTGGTGAGCTTTTCCATCAGGGGAAGGAGGGATGCGACCAGCTTGTCGAAGTGGCTCTTTTCGTAGTTGAGCGTCGAGGCGAGCGCGTGCGCGATCGGGTCATAGAGCTTCTTGCGCCGCGCGTATTCGACCAGTGTCACCGCACGAAATCCGCGCGTCTGCAGGCCTTTGTCGAGAGACTTCTTGTCGATGGCCATCGATTCGACTTCCTCGCGCCAGCCGGCGGCGGCCTGCTCCCGGTCTAGCCAGTGCTCAAAGTAGTCGATCAGGAGCGGCTCGACGTTCGAGGCGTAGCGATTGATCTGCTCGTAGTCAGGCTTGCGGCCTAGCGCGACCAGCGCGCGCGCCATGACGTTCACGAATCGCCAGACGAACTCCTTGAACGCCGCCGACTGTCCCTCGGAGGGCAGCTGGCCGGCAATGCGGGTCGCCACCTCGGTGATGCGCGAGAAGCTTCCGACCGGGTTGTAGCGCGCCGAAAGCTCCGGATGGCCCAGATGAAATATGAAGAACTCGTTTTCTCGTCCCGCCCGCCTGGCCTCGGCGTAGACGCGGCGTAGCAGGTCGATATCGCCCTTGGGGTCGAACACGATCACCACCTCGCCGCGACGGATGTCCTGGGTGAGGAGGACTTCGGCGAGCCGGGTTTTCCCGACACGGGTCGTGCCGACTACCAGGGTGTGACCCACGCGGTCGCCGATGTCCATCCAGATATCCGACTCCGCGGGCTCGACGCCATGGATGGCGGGATCGCCGCCGACGGCGGATTGTTCCAGAGATGGCGGTCGAAGCAATTCAGCAATGCGGTAGATCAATCCCGGATCCAGCATATCCCGCTTCTCCGGGAGCCTCGTTTCGTGCAGCCGTTGCGTGTGTCGCTGGTCCCAGTCAAAACCCCTGCCCAGAAACAAGCGCTCGGCCGACCAGGGGATCTCTTCAGACGCTACAACGTAGCGACGTTGCCGTCGCAGATTGATGCGGTAGCGTACGATTTTCAAGCCGGCGCAGCCGCGCCAGACGGCATGGCAGAGGAAAATTCCAGCCAAACCCCACGAAAGCTCCGGAGTCAGCAAGAAGGTAGATGGGCTCGTGATCACCGCGGCCGCGCCTAGGCATGAGACCGTCGCCGCGCGCAGTTCGTAGGCGGGCCGCAGCAGGGCTTCGAGCGGATACGCCATGGGCTCAGGCGGCTCCGCGCGCTTCGTGCAGGCGAACGAGCAGCGGATTGATGGGCGGAACCGGCTTGACGAACCGCGCCGGATCGCGGATGACCACCCCGGACAATCGTGACACCGCGCGCTCTCCGCGCATCACCTGGTAGCTCAGGATATTGACACCCTTGTCTGCGCGTAGATGCCAGTCGGCCCGCAGGACCTGGCGCTGGATGAATTTGCCGATGTCCTGCTCGGCCGGAGCATGCGCGGGACCCCCGTCGCCCTCTTCGCCGAAGCGCATTGCGAACTCCCGGAAAATGCGTGGTGAAACGAGCAGCATGCCTTCAGTCACGAAATGCACAAGCGCGCCGGCCTCGTTCACACGTAGATCGCCGTCGGCAAGTCCTTGCTGCAGCCAAGCCATGAAACGGCGAGCAGCATTGGAGGCTTGTGCCATAGTGATGCCGACCGCCCGAACCTGCTCCACCGAGCCGCTGCGCTTTTCGCCGACACCCTCGAGGTACTCCGTCTCCTCGTCCGCAGTTCCAGACGTATTCGTACTCGTAGCCGCGGAATCCGGCTGGGCCGCGACTTTGGTATTCAAGGCGGGCTCGGCGCCGGCCTCCGCCTTCACGTCGCGCGGCCCCACCGCTGTCGCAGCCACCTGTACAGTCCGATCAGCTCTGCCCCGCTGTAATAGGTCGCGCCCTCCCGATTCAGCGGCAGCTCGCAGCACCAGCCCGCCGATCGCCCCAAGCTGTGTCGAATACACCCCGGAGAAGAACGCCAGAAGCTCGCGCGTGAGCGCGGGGTCCGCAGCCAGCCATTCCCGAACCGGTGGTGGCACGAGCCGGTGCAGCAACTGCACCGCAAGCCTTTCTGAAGTGTCCACCTTGCTCGTGGCAATATCGCAGAGCAGGGCCGCGACGAACACCGCGTAGGTCCAGCGATGCGCCTGCGCGCCGATTTCCTCCGGCGCAGCGCCTCGCGGCAGTATCTGGCCGCGGCGGTAGTCTAGCGCCCGACTGGCGACCTCCAGGGCACGTGTGAAGAGTTCGTCCGAATTCCCAGGCTGGCGCGATTCCGACGCGGACGGCAGTTGCACGAACTGTGCATAGCCTTCGATCACGGGCCTCACGGCGCGCTCGAACACTTCCCGGGGAAATCCGAGCCGGATGCGCAGGCGTTCGATCAGGCTTGCGCTGCGGGTGCGTTCGATGAACTCCCGGAAACCAAGCACGGAAACTTCCGCATCTGCCGCAACAATGTCGTCTTGCTGCAGCGCCGGAGAGGTTCTCGCAGGCGATCGCCTGCGCAGCAGTAAGGTGCGGGCGTTCGCGAGCATGCTGCCCAAGTCCGATCTGTCACCGCGCTTCGTCACCGCTGCAATCATCATCGGCTCAGTATCACCGGTCCGATCGAGCCTATCCGCCTGGAACGTGGCCTCATCAAAGCTTCGAAAAGCTATTGACAGGCGTAGCGCCGTTTGATCCACGTGCTCACGCCCCCTCGTGCGCGCATCGCCTGGGCAAAGCTGCCTGGCGATTGCGAGCGGATACGTGGCTACATCGAGGCCACGATCTCGGCGAATGTGCGTGTTTTCCCCGTTACGATGCGGTCGACGTACTGCGCGGCGGCATCGCCGCAATGCGCGCAGAAGCAAGAACGGGAGAAGCGCGTGAGGAAACAGTGGAGACGAAGGTTGTCGCTGCGATGGGGCGTCGCACTGGCATGCGCGGCCGCCCTCCCCGCGTATGCGTGCTGGGACGACGCTGCAATGCGCTACCAAGTCAGCAGCGCCCTGCTCTACGCCATCGCGCGCACCGAATCCGGCCTGGACCCGAACGCCGTCGGCCGCAATGCCAACGGCTCGCGCGACATCGGTCTGATGCAGATCAATTCAGCCTGGCTGCCCACGCTGGCATCCCATGGTATCGGCGAGCGCGAGCTGTTCGAACCCTGCACCAATATCTATGTCGGTGCCTGGATACTCGCAGGCAAGGTCTCCCGCCACGGCTACACCTGGGAAGCCGTGGGCGCCTACAACGCCGCTAGCCCCGCATTGCGGCGCTCCTATATCGAGAAGGTGCGCCGCCGCCTTGCCGCCAACGCCCCGGCGACCGGGCCGGTCGCACAAACCGCGACCTCGGCATCGGCACGACAGACCGGCTTACCGTAATTGCATATGCGTTCCCGCCCCATGCACTCCCGCCGTTTGACCCACGAGCCCAAGCACTGGAGATCCACGCCATGAACAATAACCGCGGCGCCCACGTCATCAACATCATTCTCGCCTGTGTCCTGACGCTGGCCGCCGGGTCCGCGCTGGCCGGCACCACCGGCACGGAGTTCCAGACGATATACACCACGCTACTCAACTGGGCGACCGGCTTCCTCGGCAAGTCGATCGCGCTCGCCGCCTTCATACTCGGCGCCGGTATCGGTATCGCCCGCTCCTCGCCGATCCCGGCGCTGGTCGGCGTGGTGTTCGCACTGTTCATGGTCTATGTGCCGACCATCATCGACAGCATCATGACCGCGCTCATCTGAGCGGCGCGGGATTCCGCGATGAGCGACGTTACGCTGGAGATTCCACGGCGCCTGAACGATCCGCTGCGCATGTTCTGGTGGGATTTCGATGTAGCGCTGCTGGTGCTCGCCGGCGCGCTGGCGGGGATGATTTCCGGATTCTTTCTGAGCGGTTGCGCCCTGGGTGTACTGCTCGCCTCCGCCTACGGGCGCAGCAAGGCCGGCAAACATCCGGCCTTCTTGCTGCATATCCTCTACTGGTACCTGCCTGCGGCGGTGACCGGGCTCAAACGTACGCCGCCCTCTCACCAGCGGGAAATGGTGGGATGAAGCTCGCATGGATGCACGAGGATATCGCGAGCGCGCGCCGGGCGACGACCTTCCTGGTCACGCTACTGCTGGGATCGATGCTGGTGAATCTGGTGCTGGCAGTCTTCGCGGTGCGGCTGTTCGGCCACGAGCGGATCGTCGTGGTGCCCCCGACCATACACAAAACTTTCTGGGTGGAGTCTGGCCGCGTGAGCGGCGAATACCTCGAGCAGATGGGGTACTTTCTGATGCAGCTCACGCTCAATGTGACGCCGCAGAGCATCGATCATCAGGCGAAGCTGCTGCTGCAGTACGCGGCGCCGGACTCTTATGGCGAGCTGAGTACCGCGCTGCGCGCCGCCGCGGAGCGGTTGAAGCGCGACGGCGCGTCGACGATCTTCAGTGCGCACGACATGTTGGTCGACGAGCGCAATCTCAGGGTGGGCGTGCGCGGGCAGCTCACAACCTTTATCAGCGACCGGCGCGTAGCGGAAGTCTCGAAGGCTTACGCCATCGAACTCCAGTACTCGGGCGGCCGCGTATTCCTCAAAGCATTCCGGGAGACCAATCCCAATGACCCTCTTGAAACCCAGCCTCGCCCTGCTTCCGCTGCTGTTGGCGCTCAGTAAGCCCGCCTGCGCGCTCCAGATTCTGGACGCCAGGGACGGTGAAACCGTGTTCGGCAAGATCTCGCAAAAGGAAGTCACCCGCATCAGCTTCGAGCGCAGCCGGATCCGCAAGGTCACCGGCAACGCCGGCGAGTTCGTGCTGGACAAGGACGAGGAAAAGGGTCAGATCTTCATTCGCCCTGCATCAGCCGAGAGCACGAAACCGATCAATCTGTTCCTCAGCTCCGAGCGCAGCACGGTCGCCCTGCTGTTGCAGCCGGTCGATACCCCGAGCGAGAGCATCGTGATCCGGGAGGGGCGCGTCCCCCTGAACGCCGCTACGCGCATGGAGCGCAGCGGCCTGCACGTGCGCACAATCAAGAACCTGCTGCTCGCAATGGCGGGCGATGCGCTTCCCGAGGACATGGAGGTGCGGGAACCCGGACAGCAGTTCGCGCTTTGGCCGGGCGCGCGCCTGACGCTGCAGCGCGCGTGGCTGGGTGCCGGTATCGTCGGCGAGAAGTATCTGCTCGCCAATATCGGCCGCAGTGACCTGCGCCTCGCCGAGCGCGAGCTGTACAAGCCCGGCGTCATGGCGGTGAGCCTGGAACAAAGCAGTTTGCGCCCGGGCGAAGCTACGAACCTGTTCGTGATCCGGGAGCGGCGCGCCGATGACTGACTCCTCCGCGCTCGATGCTTCCGCCGTGAAACGGCGTCAGTACCTGCTGCTGGCTGGTATCGCGGCAGTCGTGCTTGCCGCCGCGTTTCTCTCCGTGTCGCTGACCGGCCCGGGCGGTTCAGGCGAGCGCCCGCCTAAGCCCAAATCCAGCAACATCCTCGCCCCCGGTGGCCAGGTCGATCCCAGGGACGCCTGGCGGGGACAGGCCGACGCGCAACTGAAGAGCATCGAGCAGAGGTCGCGCGTACTGTCGCAGCGCAATAACGAGCTGGAAGGCCAGAACAAGCAGATGATGGAGCGGCTCAGAAAGCTGGAGCAAACCGGGCTCACGAGCTTGCCCCCGCCGCCGGTCGCTGCTCCCGCC
>JACZJV010000050.1 GCA_014860355.1 Burkholderiales bacterium
GGCTCGGGCAAGTCCACCCTGCTCAACATCATGGCGGGCGTGGACAAGGACTACGACGGCGAAGTGGTCGCCAAACCGAATATGCGCATAGGCTATCTGCCGCAGGAACCGCAGCTCGACGCAAACAAGAGCGTGCGCGAGGCGGTGGAGGAGGGGCTGGGAGAGGTGTTCGGCGCGAAGAAGCGCCTGGACGAGGTGTACGCCGCCTATGCCGAGCCCGACGCCGATTTCGACAAACTCGCGACCGAGCAGGCCGAACTCGAAGCGCTGATCGCCGCGGCGGCGGGCGACAACGTCGAGCACCAGCTGGAGATCGCCGCCGACGCGCTGCGCCTGCCGCCCTGGGAGGCGAAAATCGGCCCCCTGTCGGGCGGGGAGAAACGGCGTGTGTCGCTGTGCCGCCTGCTCCTGTCCAAGCCCGACCTGCTGCTGCTCGACGAGCCGACCAACCACCTCGATGCCGAGAGCGTGGAGTGGCTGGAGCAGTTCCTGCAGAAATTTCCCGGCACCGTGGTGGCGGTGACCCACGATCGCTACTTTCTCGACAACGCGGCGCAGTGGATCCTCGAGCTCGACCGCGGCTACGGCATACCCTGGGAGGGCAATTACAGTTCCTGGCTGGCGCAGAAGGAAGCGCGCCTCGCGCAGGAAGAATCAACCGAATCGGCGCGCCAGAAGACCATCAAGCGCGAACTCGAGTGGGTGCGCCAGAACCCCAAGGCGCGCCAGGCGAAGAGCAAGGCGCGCCTCGCGCGCTTCGACGAACTCTCCTCCTTCGATTACCAGAAGCGCAACGAGACACAGGAGATTTTCATTCCGGTGGCCGAACGCCTGGGCGATGCCGTGATCGAGTTCAAGGGCGTGAGCAAGGGCTACGGCGAGCGCCTGCTCATCGACGAGCTCTCGTTCCAGGTTCCGGCCGGCGCGATCGTCGGCATCATCGGCCCCAACGGCGCGGGCAAGTCGACCTTGTTTCGCATGATCGCGGGCAAGGAGCAGCCGGACAAGGGCGAGGTGGTGATTGGTCCGACGGTCAGAATGGCTTATGTGGACCAGTCGCGCGACGCGCTGGAAGGCGACAAGACGGTATTCGAGTACGTCGCCGGCAGCGCCGACGTGCTCAACGTCGGCAAGTTCGAGATGCCGTCGCGCGCCTATCTCGGCCGCTTCAATTTCAAGGGCACGGACCAGGGCAAGAAAGTCGGCAATCTCTCCGGCGGCGAGCGCGGGCGGCTGCACCTCGCCAAGACGCTGATCGCCGGCGGCAACGTGCTGCTGCTGGACGAGCCATCCAACGACCTGGACGTGGAAACCCTGCGTGCGCTGGAAGACGCGCTGCTGGAATTTGCCGGTTGCGTGCTCGTCATCACCCACGACCGCTGGTTCCTCGATCGCATTGCCACCCACATCCTCGCGTTCGAAGGCGATTCCAAAGCCAGCTTCTTCAGCGGCAACTACCACGAATATGAAGCAGACAAGGTTAAACGCCTGGGCGAGGAAGCGGCGAAGCCCAGGCGCATACGCTACAAACCCTTGAAGTAGAAGCGGCGGCTGTCGCGCGGCCGGCGCAAAGCGATCCGGCGCCAGGCCTCAGTCCGGCGCCGGAGTCAGCCTTAGCGAGAATTCAATGATGCCCGCAGCATCTTCGGAGAACGGCCGTCCCAGCAGGATCGCGCCCGAACCGCGCAGCATCGTGTCCCCTCCCGCGATATGCGCCGTTTCTCCGCCGTTGAAATGAATGTAGGTGCCCTCGGTGCTGCGGTCCGAGACGAAGAACTTTCCCAGCTGATATTCCACTACGGCGTGCCGCTCCGATACGGCATCGTCGCTGACGACGATCACGCAGTCCTTGCCGCGGCCGAGGCTGGCCGCGGGATTGCGCGCACTGACCGTGAATTTCTGGTCGCGGTGGCGCAGGACCAGTTGTTCCTCCAGGCCCTCCGGCTTGCGCTGCGCGGGGTTGCCGAAACGCTGGCGGTCTGCGGCGTTGTGCCATCCTATCTGGAACAGATCGAGCTGCGCCTGCCTGCCCTTGATGCTGGCGCGCCGTATGTGGTGCGCCTGGTGGCGCAATTCCGGCGACAGTGCGTCGACCGCAGCCTGCGTCGCCAGGGTCTGCCGGGCGCGCGCCACTTCGGTGATGCGCGCGGCCACGTTGACGACGTCACCGTGCACATCGTTCGCCTCGCGGATCACCTCGCCATAGTTGAATCCGATGCGTATGTACATCGGTATGTCGCCTCCCGGCTTGCCGCTTTCCACGGCGTCCTGCATGTCGCAGGCGGCGCGCAGGGCGGCGTCCGCGTCCGCAAACGTGCACATGATCTCGTCGCCTATGGTCTTGACCAGCGTGCCCTGATGCTGCGCCAGCCGGCTGCTCATGATGTCGAGGCAGCGCCGCACCAGGTGACGCGCGTCGCGGTTTCCCAGTGTTTCGTAGAGCATGGTGCTGCCGCTGATATCCGCGAACAGCACGACGAGGGTTTCCAGCTTGTGTTGCATGCAGCCTTATGGCGACAGTTCGTTAACGGGCGGAAGGCCGGTGCAAGGGTCGCCAAGCGCAAATGCTAATATGCCAGGCATAGCTGCAATCCCGTGCCCGCGGCGCGGCGCGGCGCTCCAATATACGAGAATAATGCGCGTCAGTCCATGCCCGCCGCCGCGTTTGCCTGCATCGCGGACGCGAGGACAGCGAGCCGGATGAAGGAAGGGGGGCATGCAGCAGATTACCCTGATGACAGTACTTGCGACCATGGTCTACGCCGTGTCGCTGGACCTGCGGATGGAGGATTTCCGCTATGTCGCGCGCCACCCGCTGGCGGTGGGCGCGGGCCTGGTCGCGCAGTTCGCGCTGCTGCCGGCGGCCACACTGCTTGTGACGCTGCTGCTCGATCTGCCGGCTGCGACCATGGCGGCGATGATGCTGGTGGCCGCCTGCCCCGGCGGCGCGCTGTCGAACGTGGTCACCTATTTCGGGCGCGGCAACCTCGCATTGTCGCTATCCATTTCCGCGGTCTCGAACGTGCTCGCGCTGGTGTTCACGCCGCTCAACTTCAGCCTCATGATCGCTGCCAATCCGCGCACCGCCGCCTGGGCGCGCGCCATCGCGGTGGACCCGCGCGATCTCGTCATCAGCCTGGTGCTGCTGCTCGCCTTGCCGATGAGCGCGGCGCTGCTCACCTCGCGCCATGCGCCGAAGCTCGCGGCGCGCCTGCGCCGGCCACTGGGGCGCTTCGCGGTGGCTGCGCTCATGCTGTTCATCGTCGGCGCGGTTGCCGCGCAGTGGAAGCTGTTCCTGATCGAGATCACACGCACCTTGCCCATCGTGATCGGGCACAACGCGCTGGGCCTCGCCCTGGGCTACGGCGCGTCGGTGCTGGCGCGCCTGCGGGTCGCCGACCGGCGCGCGGTGGTCATCGAGGGCGGCATGCAGAATTCCGGCCTCGCGCTAGGCATCATCGCCGCGCAGTTCGACTCCGACCTGGCGATGGTTGCGGTGGCGGGACTCTGGGGTATCTGGCACATCGCATCCGGCGGCACGCTCGCATTGCTCTGGCGCCATCTGGACCGATCGGCGCGCCGCGCTGCCCGCCGATCCCGGGGCCCCTGACCCGCCGGCGACGCTGCCGCTATCCGCGTCCGACGTAGGGCATCTTGGTCGCCATGATGGTCATGAATTGCACGTTCGCATCCAGCGGCAGCCTGGCCATGTAGAGCACCGCGCTGCCGACGTGCGCCACGTCCATGCGCGGCTCGACCGCGATCGAGCCGTTCGCCTGCGCCACGCCGTTCTTCATGCGCTCGGTCATTTCGGTCGCGGCATTGCCGATGTCGATCTGGCCGCAGGCGATGTCGTACTTGCGGCAATCGAGCGAGATGCATTTGGTGAGGCCGGTGACCGCGTGCTTGGTGGCGGTGTAGGGCGCGGAGTTGGGCCGCGGCGCGTGCGCCGAAATCGAGCCGTTGTTGATGATGCGCCCGCCGCGCGGGTCCTGGCTTTTCATGATTTTGATCGCCTCCTGCGAGCACAGGAACATGCCGCTGAGGTTGACGTCGACCACCGCTTTCCACTGTTCGTGGCTCAGGTCCTCCATGGGAACGGCAGGCGCGCCCATGCCGGCATTGTTGAACAGCACGTCCAGCCTGCCCCAGGCCTGCTGCACCTGGGCGAACAGTGCTTTCACGGATTCCGGCCTGCCTATGTCCGCGGCGAGCACCAGCGTGTTCGCGGCTGCCGACCCCGCGTCCTGCGCCGTCTTTTCGAGCAATTCCCTGCGCCGCCCTACCAGTCCGACGCGAAATCCGTCCGCCAGCAGCGCCAGCGCGGCGCTCTTGCCGATGCCGGTGCCGGCGCCGGTGACGATGGCAACTTTGTATTGTGGGTTCATGCTTCAGTCTCCGTTGGTCCGAGCTTGGTCGAGGATGTCTCTTCCGTTCTCATGCTAGCGCAGTCGCGCCCGGCCGTCGCGGCGCGCACCGAAGCTCGCTGCTGCCGGTCAGGGCTTCAGGGCGAACAGTCTTTCGATCCGGGCGGTCTCCTCGGCGGAAATATTCGCGAAGCGGCACCCGGAGCTTTGCACCTGCCTGCCGTCGGCGAGCGTGATCAGCTGCGAATAGCGCACCTCCATGTCGACGACGATCGACTCCCCGTCCGGAGCCTCGATGCGGCAGCCCTGGAGCATGGTACCCGGTTCCAGGCTGATTGCCGGATCGTACTGCAGGAAGCCGATGCCGCCCTTGCTCACATTCGCTATGGTGCCGTCGAAGGGCATCGGGCCGGCTTCGTCCACTATACAGCGCAGTTCGCGCTGCTGCGCGATCTCGGCACGCTCGTCCTCGCGCCGCCTGTGGCCGGCGACGATTTCAGGAAAGCGCAACCTGATTCCGGCAGTGCCTTCGTGCGGCCTGGTCGGCTTGGGTTCTGCCGCCGCAAACTCGACGCGCCAGCCGCCCGGTTCGGCATGAAAAACCGCGCGCGAGCGCGCCAGCAGCGCCTTGTTGGCTTCGTCATCCGTGCTGAGTTCGATGATGATGTAGGCGTGCTCGGGATCGATAAAGCGCAGGTGCGAGCGGAACGGCAGCTTGCCCGCACCCAGTTCGGAGATTATGGGCTCGCTGCGCACCGCCAGTGAGTTGAGCACGCGCATGATTTCCTCCGGCGTGCGCAACATTTGCCCCACGAGAGAGAAAGTCGGTTTCGGATCGGGGGGCGTCATGACGGCTTGCAAAGTGAAGCGGAAGGGCGCCATCGGGCGCTGTTGCCCGCAGTATAAACGCTAGCGCGGATCGGCGAGCAGGCGAATCGGGCGGAACCGGCAGGCCGGGAATCTGCCCGGGTCACACCAGGTACAGCCGCGTTGCCTCCAGCAGCATGCGCACTGCCCCGCTCACCAGCAGCGCCACGCCCACAGACAGCGACACCGAGACCAGCGCCTCTTTGCGGCCTATGGTCTTGAGCATGACGGCAAAGGTGGAAATGCAGGGAATGTAAAAGGTCAGGAAGAGCAGGAAGGTCGTGATCTGCACCCAGTCGAGCTGGCTGTCGATCTCGAAGGTCCCGAGCGCCTGATAGATCATCAATAGCGACAGTTCCTTTCTCAGCACGCCGAAGAGGATGGGCACGCCGAGCACGACGGGCAGGCCCAGCCACCAGGTGGTTACGGGCGTAAACAGCGTGTTGATGTAGGTGTCGGCGCCGACGTGGTGCAGCAGGGCAAGCACCACGCTGCCCCCGACCAGGAGCGGGGTGACGATGGTAACGATGTCCTCGGTCCGCTCCCAGGTTTCGGACAGCATGCTGCGCCAATGCGGCAGCGCGTAGGGCGGAATCTCCTGCACCTGCCCGGGGCCGAATTCCTGCCGGTTGCGCGCGAGCAGGCGTCCCATCAGGGCGACGACCACGATGGTGAGCGCGAATATGGCGAACACCCCCGTGCCGCCCAGGTACTTGCCCGCCAGCGCCAGAATGATGGCAGAGCGCGCCGAACAGGGGACGAAAGTAATCAGCACCGAGGCGATCACCCGCTCGCGGCCGCTTGCGACCTTCGCGGCCGCCGAAATCGCCGGGACATTGCAGCCCAGGCCGGTCAGAAAAGGCACGGCGACGCCGCCGTGCAGGCCGATCTGGTGGAAGCCGCGGTCGACGACGAAGGCGATACGCTGCATCACGCCGGTCTCCTCCAGCGCCACCAGCAGCAACACCAGCGGCAGCATATAGGGTACGACGATGCCGATGAGGCCGATGAGGCCGTCGGTCACCGCACGGCCGACGACGCCGCCGGTCGAAGTCGGCTGCCAGCCGGCCACTGCCTCGACCAGGCGCGCCGAGGTCATGGAATCGAGCCAGGTGCTGACCTCGAACACCACGAAGAGCACCGCGGCAAATACGGTCAGGCTGCCGATCAGGCCCCACTGCGGATGCAGGAACAGTTCGTCCAGCCAGTAACGCCAGCCCCGGCCTTCGTGCGGAGCGCCCATGCGGGTACTGGCCTCGAACAGGGTGGCGGCGCGGTGGTGGCGGTCGGCGTGCAGTTCCTCTTCCAGGGGACGCGGGAGCCTGGCCGCGGCCTCGCCGCACAATCGCTGCAATTGCGGCAGCAGTTGCGGAAAGTGCTGGCCGAGTTCGTCGTGGAAATAAGGGTCGCCCGCGGCGACCTGCATCAACAGCAGCGGGTGGGGCACGCGGAACGCTTCGTGTATCTCCGGGCGGTTCAGCGCCTGGCTCAGGGGCTGGAGGCTGTCGCAGATGTGTTTGCTTGCCGGTTGCGGCAAGGGGCAGGTGGCGTCGCGCACCGCGGCCACGGCGGTGGAAAACAGCTGCGACAGGCCCTGTCCCATGAGCGCCACGATAGGCACCACCGGCATGCCCAGGAGTTTTTCCAGCGCCTTGACGTTGATGTGCAGGCCTTTGTTCCAGGCTTCGTCCATCATGTTCAGCGCGAGCACCATGGGCCGGCCGAGTTGCGACAGTTCCAGCGTGAGTTCCAGATGGCTTTCCAGCCGCGTGGCATCCGCCACCTGCACTATCAGGTCGGGCGGCGCGTACGGCGCCGGCGGACCGCCGGGCTCGTGTACGGAAATCGGGGGACGCTCGTCCCCCCACAGGAGAAACTTCAGCGCCGGCAGGTCATCCTCGCCCAGATGATGCAGGGCGGCGATGCTCGGGAGTTCGATCACGCTTGCTTCGTCGAAGCCGATCTGCACCGTGCATTCTTCGTAGGCGCGTTCGGTGCCGGCCAGATGGCCGCTGCGCGGCGCCGTGCTCGATACCGCATTGAACAGCGTGCTCTTGCCGGCGTTGGGCATGCCGACCAAGGCAATGCGCAGGCGCCGCTCGCCGCGGAACAAGGGCGTACGCAAGGGCACCGTGGCCTGGTGCGCGGCGCGCCTGGGTTCGCTGGTCGCTTTCCTGTCCATCAGTCATTATAATGGCATCCTGACCTCGATCATCCGGCGAAAGACCGGGCCTGAATTGCAATCTGCGGGACCCTTAAGGAGACAAGTTGATGAACAAAGGAATTGCGCGCGGTATTTTTGCGGGCTGCACAGCGGCTATTGCGCTCTCGCTCGCCGCCCTGCCGGCGGTCGCGGCGGACAAGCAGGTCGAGCTCAAGTTCGCCCACTGGCTGCCGGCGCAGCATCCGCTGGCGAAGCTCGGCTTCATACCCTGGGCTAAGTCGGTCGAAGCCGCCTCCAAGGGCTCGATCAAGGTCACCATTTATCCGGCGCAGCAGCTGGGCAAAGCCCCGAATCACTACGACATGGCGCGCGACGGCATCGCCGACCTCACCTGGGCCAACCCGGGCTATCAGGCGGACCGCTTCCCGATATTCGGCGTGAGCGAACTGCCGTTCCAGTTTTCCAGCCCCGGCAACGGCTCGCAGGCACTGGACGCCTGGTATCGCAACTATGCCGCCAAGGAAATGAAAGACGTGCACTTCTGCTTTGCCCATCTGCACATAGGGGCGATACACTCGAAAACGCCGATCACGGAGCCCGAACAGATCAAGGGCATGAAAATACGGCCTGCCCACGGCACCATGGCGCAGTTCGTCACCCTGCTCGGCGGCACCAGCGTGCAGGTGTCCGCGCCCGAAGCGCGCGACGCGCTGGAAAAAGGCGTGGCCGACGCAATCACCTTTCCCTGGCATTCGATCATCACCTTCGGCATCGACAAAGTGGTCAAGTACCACACCGACATGAGGTTGTATGCGGCCACCTTTGTGTGGAGCATGAACAAGGACTTCTATCAGAAGCTGTCTGCCGATCAGAAGAAAGTGATCGACCAGCACTGCAGCAACGAGTGGGCGGCCAAGGTCGGCGCCGACTGGGGTAACGACGAGGATTCCGGCCAGGCGATGATGGCGAAACTGCCCGGTCATAGCATCGTCAAGGTGACCGATGCCCAGCGCGTCGCCTGGCGCAAGGCCGCCGAGCCGCTCACTGCGGCCTGGCTGGCAAAGCCGAACAACTCGGGGATCAACGCGCAGGAGGCGCTGGACTCGTTCCGCAAGGCGCTCGAGAAGTACAACGCCGCTTACTAGTCGCGCTCCCGGCCTCCCGGCCCTCCCTCGCGCTTCGGCCGGGAGAGGGCGGTTGGCGCGCCGCCCCCGGCCCACTCCTGATCACCGGAGACTCCGCCATGCTCAATAGGATCCTCGCGTTCACGGAATCGGTGGCGGCGTTTTTTCTGCTCCTGGTCGCGGCATTGACCTTTTTCAATGTGTGCGTGCGCTATCTGTTCCACACCCAGATCCCCGACTGGTTCGATCTGTCCAAGCAGCTGCAGGCCATCGCCATCCTCTGGGGCATCGCTCTGGCCACCTACCGCGGCAGCCACATCTGTGTCGACATCCTGTGGGAGCATTGCGGCAGCCTCTGGCGCCGCCGCATCGATCTGTTTGCCACCGGCGTGACGCTGCTGTTGCTGGCGCCGATGGCGTGGATGATATGGATCATGGTCGGCAATATGGGCAGCGAAGTGACCAGCGACCTGCGCATCCCGCTGCGCTATTTCTACTCGATCGCCGCGGTCGGCGCGGTAGCCGCGGCGATTCTCGCGGGCAAACGCATCCTGGTGCTCATTTCGGACCGGGCGCCTGGCGGCAGCGCGCGCACCGAAGGGCCAGATGGATAGGGACCTGGTCGCATTGCTCGGTTTCGTCCTGATGTTCGCGCTGATGGCGCTGCGCGTGCCGATCGGGGTTGCAATGGGGCTGACCGGCATACTCGGCTTCGCCGCGCTCTCTGGCATGGGGCCGGCATTGAAACTGCTCGGGCAGGTGCCGCTGTCGGTATTGAGCGACTACAACCTGTCCATCATTCCGATGTTCATACTGATGGGGGCATTTTCGGCCGGCGCCGGCATGAGCCGCGAGTTGTTCGGCGCGGGTATCGCCTGGCTGGGCCACCGGCGCGGCGGGCTCGCGCTCGCGACGATCACGGCCTGCGGCGGTTTTGCCGCGATCAACGGATCTTCGGTGGCGACGGCGGCCACCATGTCGCAGGTAGCCCTGCCCGAAATGCGCAAGGCCGGCTACGATCCGGGCTTGTCCGCGGGCCTGATCGCTGCGGGCGGCACCCTGGGCATCATGATTCCGCCCTCGGTGATACTCGTGCTCTACGGCATCATGACCGAGACCGATATCAAGCAGCTGTTTTTTGCCGGTGCCGTGCCGGGAATACTTGCGATGGTTTTTTATACGCTGGTAATCGTGTTTCTTGGCTGGCGCCATCCGGAGAGCATGCCGCGCGGACCGCGGCACAGCTGGCATGAGCGGTTTTTAACGCTCAGGAACCTCTGGGCCACGCTCACGCTGTTCCTGGTGGTGCTGGGAGGCATGTATCTGGGCGTGTTCACCGCCACCGAGGCGGCCGGCGTCGGCGCCATGGGCGCGCTCGCGATCGGCCTCGCGCGCGGGCAGCTCAAGGTGCACCAGATCAAGGAAACGCTGATCGGTTCGCTGCGCGTTTCCGCGGCGATCCTGACCATTGTGCTCGGTGCCTATCTTTTCGGTTATTTCCTCACCATTACCCAGTTCACGCAGAATTCGATCGAATTCCTGGTGCACCTGCCGGTAGGCGCGTACGGCGTGCTCGCGCTGATCATGGTGGGCTATCTCATTCTGGGTGCGGTGATGGACGAACTGGCGATGATCCTGCTCACCGTGCCCATCGTGTTTCCGGCGATGTTGCAGCTGGGCTTCGACCCCGTCTGGTTCGGCGTCATCATCGTGATGGCTGTCACCTTCGGCATGATCTGCCCGCCGGTGGGGATGAACGTGTTCGTGATCAACTCGATCGCAACCGACATTCCGCTGACGCGCATCTATCGCGGCACTTTCCCCTTCATCGCGGTGGATCTCGTGCGCCTGATCCTGCTGTGCGCTTTCCCGATTCTGTCCCTGTGGCTGCCCAGAACCATGGGCAGTTGAGTATTGGGTACTGAGCCGGTCCGCAAAAAGGAAATCTACGGGGCGTGCTTGTTAACGGGATCCTGGTCCGGGGACGACAGGCGCTGGCGCACCAGCTGAATGTGGGTGCGCAGCGAGTACAACTCGTCGGCGTAGGACAGGGGCACGGCGACGTGCTGCGCCTTGGCTTCGAGTTTGTCCAGGTCGTCCAGCAGCGCGGCCGGGGGAATGGTTTTCGTGCGCATCGCATCCTCGATCTCGCGCAGTTGCCGGTACCAGCGGAACACGCGCGAGCGGATGCGGAAGGCGTACAGCGGCGGCACCACGCGCGACAGCGGAATCAGCACGGCGATGATGGACACCAGCACCACCCACATCCGGTCGATCAGATTGGCCAGCCAGAACGGCAGATAGCGCTGCAGCAGCGGCGTGCCGTTGCGGTAGTAACGCTCGGCTTCCTTGGCGAGCGGCAGCTCGGTGTTCTGCGGCGAGGGGTACTGCCCCGACTGCGCCAGCCAACCCGTGCCGCCGTGTATGTCGTGCGCCGCCTGCACGAACAACTGCAGCAGTGCCGGATGCGTGCCCTCGCGCGCCGCAAGCGTCGCGGTGGCTGCGACCAGCGGCAGGTCGTGCCCGGGCAGGTCGCGCGCCAGATCCGCCACGCCGCGCGGCAGCACCACCGCGTCCAGGAAGGGCAGGCGGCGCTCATAAGCGGGGGCTTGCGCAAACTCGAACAACTGCACCCCCGGCGTCTGCAGCAGCATCTGCACCATCAGCGATTCAGGCGCCGCGGCAAATACCAGGGCGTCGATTTCGCCTGCCAGCAGCGCAACCACCGCGGGCGTCTGCGTCATGCGGCTCGCCTCGAACTGGTCGCGCTCCATGCCATTGGCCTGCAGCAGCTTGCCGAAGAGGCCGGTCACGCCGCTCCCGCGCGCGCCCACGTTCACGCGCCAGCCGCGCAGCCCGGCGAGTTGCGTCAGGGTCGCGGCGTGGTTCAGGCGCGCTACGGCGTCGCTGCGATAGAACAGCCACACCGGCTCGAGATAGAGGCTGCCCAGGGACACCAGGGGCACACCGCTTTCTTCGTCGTCGGCGGCGCGCGTGGCGTCGCTCGACCCGCCGCGCACGAAACCCAGGTCCACGGTCTGCGCCGCGTCGCGCAGCAAGCGCCGGTTTTCCGACGATCCCTGCGTCGGCCTGAGCGCCACCTCGATGCCATAGCGCTTCAGCGCGGCCGCATAGCGCTTGCCGAACTCGGCGTAATCGCTTTGCTCCGGTCCGGTGGCGAGGACTACGCGCTTGGGGGGCGCGGGGTCGAGCAGATGATAGGCACCCACGAGCAGGAGCAGCGCGATCGCGAGGAACGGCCCGGCGGCGGCGGCCAGGTCGCGCACCGAGATCAGCGTATTGCGCAGCAGGCGGGGCATGCGCTGCAGCTTAGCTGAAAACGGACCCGGACATGCGGGTCCGGCGCGTCAGCTGGAACCCCCGAACCGGAACACAAGAAAATACTGGTTGGGCAGAAAACCATGCTCGTGCTCCAGCCGGTATCCCGCCGCGGACATTTCGCTGGTCACGCGCCCGGCCTCGATGCGCGCGGCCGGCGGCGGTCCCATCTCCGATCGGGCATTGAAGTCGATGATGGCGATGCGCCCGCCGGGGTTCAGCGACTGCGCCAGCTTGCGAAAGTAAGCCTCGCGCTGATCGATATGGTGATAGGTATCGACCATCAGCACCAGGTCGACCCTGCGCGGCAGGCGCGCATCGTCGGCTGCGCCGGTGACGGCAGTCAGGTTATCCAGACCCTCCCGTTTGGCGCGCCCGGCAAGATACTTGACCATGTCGGGCTCGATGTCGACGGCGTAGACCCGGCCCTTTGGCACGAAGTGCGCGAGGCGCGCGGAGAAATATCCGGTGCCGGCGCCGATATCGGCCACGGCGGCGTCGGGCTTGAGCGAGAGCGCCTCGATCACCTGATGCGGCTTCTGCCAGGCGTCGCGCTCGGGGTCGTCGAACACCCGCGCCCAGTGCTCGGCGCCGGAGAAGCTGTGCTGGTGGGTATGGGGCGACTGCGCGTAGCTAGTCCCGGATGCGAGGCCGGCGCCCGCCAGCGCAAGCATCAGTAAGGCGGTCGAAATGGCGCGCATTGCACTGCTCTCCTGTTGGCCGTTCAATGAAGGCAAGTATATCGCGCGCCGACCCTGGACTCGCGCCCTGGAAGGCGTTGCAAAATGATTTTTGCAAGGGCGGACATACGCGGGTACGCAGAGGCATCCCTCATTTTGCGCGGAACCCCAGGCCGGAGCCCGCGCATCGGCGTTTGCTGCCCGCCCCGCGATAGACTTCTGCGCCCGGAGCCGGTAGACTGCCCGCCTTTTCGCCCCTCCTAGCCTATGAGCGCCGTTGTCGACCTTGCCACTGCCCAGACCGCGGACGCCGCGCGCGCGCCGGTGGAGCGAATTGCGCGCGAAATGGCGCGTCGCCGCACCTTCGGCATCGTCGCCCACCCGGACGCGGGCAAAACCACCCTGACCGAGAAGCTGCTGCTGTTTTCCGGTGCGATCCAGCTCGCCGGCACGGTAAAGGCACGCAAGAGCCGCCGCCACGCGACCTCGGACTGGATGGAGATCGAGAAGCAGCGCGGCATTTCGGTGGCGAGTTCGGTAATGCAGTTCGACTACCGCGGCTGCGTGGTCAATCTGCTCGACACGCCCGGTCACCAGGATTTTTCGGAAGACACCTACCGGGTGCTTACCGCGGTCGATTCGGCGCTGATGGTAATCGACGCGGCCAAGGGCGTGGAAGAACAGACGATCAAGCTGCTGAACGTGTGCCGCATGCGCAACACGCCGATCCTCAGTTTCATCAACAAAATGGACCGCGAAACGCGCGAACCGCTGGAACTGCTCGACGAGGTGGAGTCGGTGCTCAAGATACAGTGTGCGCCGGTGACCTGGCCCATAGGCATGGGCAAGGCATTTCGCGGCGTGTATCACCTGCTGCGCGACGAGATACTGCTGTTCACTGCAGGCGAGGATCGCGCCGACCAGGAATTCGAGGCCATTTCGGGAATCGACAACCCGCGCCTGGCCGAGATGTTTCCACGCGAGATCGAGCAGCTGAAGAACGAAGTTGCGCTGTTGCGCAGCGCCATGCACCCGTTCGAGCTCGGCGCCTTCCTCGAAGGCACGCAGACGCCGGTGTTCTTCGGCTCGGCCGTCAACAACTTCGGCGTGCGCGAGGTGCTCAACGCGCTGATCGATTGGGCGCCGGCTCCGCGCGGGCGCGACGCGAGCCTGCGCACGGTCGCGCCGGGCGAGGCCCAGTTCTCGGGCTTCGTGTTCAAGATCCAGGCCAATATGGATCCGGCCCACCGCGACCGCATCGCGTTCCTGCGCGTGTGTTCCGGGCGCTTCGAGCGCGGCATGAAAATCAGGCACCTGCGGCTCGGACGCGAAATCAAGGTGAACAACGTCATCACCTTCATGGCCTCCAGCCGGGAACAGGTCGAGGAAGCCTATGCGGGCGACATCGTCGGACTGCCGAACCACGGCCAGATGCAGATCGGCGACAGTTTCTCCGAGGGTGAAACCCTGCAATTCACCGGCATACCCTATTTCGCGCCGGATTTTTTCCGCTCGGTGCGCATCCGCAACCCGATCAAGGTGAAGCAACTCTACAAGGGACTGCAGCAGCTGGGCGAGGAGGGCGCGGTGCAGGTGTACAAACCTGCGATGGGTGGCGACCTGATCCTGGGCGCGGTGGGCGTGCTGCAGTTCGAGGTGGTGGCGAGCCGGCTGAAAAACGAATACGGCGTCGATGCGGTGTTCGAAGGCACTCCGGTCAGCTGCGCTCGCTGGGTCACGGGCGGGGACAGGCGCATGCTGGCCGAATTCGAGAAAGCGCTGGCGCACAACATCGCGCGCGATGCCGCCGGCAACCTGGCTTATCTTGCGCCCAACCGCGTCAATCTCCAGCTCACGCAGGAGCGCTGGCCCGAACTCGGCTTCCACGAGACGCGCGAGCACGCGATACAGGGGGACTGAAGGGAGCCCGGAAACGTAGGCCCCCCGATTGAGTTTGAGTTGGTGGGCCGGGAAAAGCGGGCTCTGCTGCAAGCGGGGAACCCAAAAGGGAAGCCCCGCCAGAGGCGGGGCTCGTGGGCACCCATTTTGGAAGTGCCGTTGCCGTAATTACGGCGCGTGCCGGGGTTGCACCCCGTTGATGGTAGGGATCAAAAATCACTGGTCAGTCGATTTGCCTCCATGGTTACCGCAATTCATGTATAGACGCGGCAATAGGCATAGTCAAGTTCGAAGCTGGCGTCGCACGTATATCGAGCGGGTCCGCCCGACATTTACGCCACGGCCTGCTTGGGGTAGATTTTGTCGTCGAAAGAACGACATATGCTTGACAGCGCAGGAGCATTCATGGACAGGACGCAGGAACGCAAACTGGAGATAGATTCCGCGGTTGCCGACATTCGCGCCCTCGAGCAAAGCGCGGGCGTTACGCGCTCCAGCCTCGCGAAAATCAGGCAGCGGCTGATCCGGCTAGCCGCGCGCACCGATCTGTTCACCATGCAGGATTTCCCGCCGCCCGAGCCCGGTGGCAAGCGTCAGTCCTGCCTGTATCGCCTGGCCGAGGACGCGGACCACCGCTACGCGCTGTATGCGAATTCGTCCTTGGGCGGATACGCCACGCCGGCGCATAACCACACCACCTGGGCGGTCATCGTCGGCGTGAGCGGCGAAGAGCTGAACCGTTTCTACGAGCGCACCGCCGATAACGGCGTGCGCGAAAAAGGGCAGCACGTGGTGCGCCAGGGCTCGGGTGTGTCCTTCATGCCGGAGGACCTGCATTCGATACACATCGATGCGCCTTTGCTGAATTTTCATATGTACGGCCTTGCCCTGGAGCAGTTGCACCGGCGCGAGTTCTACCAGCCGGAACTGCGGACCTGGGATATTTTTCCGCCGCATACCGACATCCGCGAAGCCCGGCCGGAGCGCGCATGAATCGCAGCATTTCAGCTGCGGCGCTGCGCGAACTGCTGCTCGCGGACACCGAATTCGCCCTGCTCGACGTGCGCGAACAGGGCGTGCACTGTCAGGGACATCCGTTCTTCGCCTGCGCGCTGCCGCTCTCCAGGCTGGAAATGCTGGTCGACGACCTGCTGCCGCGGCGCAGCGCTCCCCTGGTGCTGCTCGACGGCGGCAGCGAGGGCCTGGCCGAGCGCGCAGCGGCAAAGCTCTCAGTTCTGGGCTACAGCGACGTCGCGATACTGGAGGGCGGCAGCGCCGGCTGGAAGGCGGCCGGGGGCGAGCTGTTTTCCGGCATCAACGTTCCGTCCAAGGCCTTCGGCGAATTCGTCGAGCACCACTACGACACCCCGCGGGTGCCGCCGCAGGAAATCAAGCGGCTGCAGGACAGCGGCAGAAAACTTGTCATCCTCGATTCGCGGCCTTACGAGGAATACCAGCGCATGAACATTCCGGGCGCGCTGGACGCGCCGGGAGCGGAACTGCTGTATCGGGTGCACGAGCTCGCGCCCGACCCCGACACGCTGGTGGTGGTCAATTGCGCCGGCCGCACGCGCAGCATCATCGGCTGCCAGTCGCTCAGGAACGCCGGCATACCGAACCAGGTGGTGGCGCTGAAGGATGGCACCATGGGTTGGGAACTGGCCGGCTTTCAGTGCGAGCGCGGCTCGACCGCGCAGGCGCCCGTGCCCGGCCCGGAGGGCGAAAAGCGGGCACGTGCCGCCGCGGAACACGTAGCGCGGCGCTTCGAAGTGAAATTCGCCTCGCGCGCGCAGGTCGAATCCTGGCAGCGCGATTCCAGCCGCAGCCTGTACCTGCTCGACGTGCGCACCGCGCAGGAATTCGAGCGCATGCGCATCGCCGGTTCGCGTCATGCGCCCGGAGGACAGCTGATTCAGGCGACCGACGAATACGTCGGCGTGCGCGGCGCGCGCATCGTTTGCATAGACCCGGCGCGGGTGCGCTCGGTGATGACCGCTTCCTGGCTGAATCAGATGGGCTGGAGCGAGGTCCATGTGCTCGAACCCGAAGGCGGGAACGGTTTCGCCGGCTGGAAGCTGGAGGCCGGCCCGCGCGTGCGGACTGCGGCCGGGTTCAAGCCCTGGCGCACGACGAGCGCGCGGGAACTGGCGCTGCGCCGGCAGCAGGGCGGGATAGCCGTGATCGATCTTGCCACCAGCCTCAGGTTTCGCGAGCGCCATATTCCGGGCGCCTGGTGGGCGGTGCGCGCGCGACTCGACGAGGCGCGCGCGAAACTGCCCGATGCGCGCGCGCTGGTGCTGACTTCGGACGAGGGCACGCTCGCGCATCTGGCGGCGCCGGAGGCCGCGGCGCTATGGCCCGATGCCGAGTTGAGCGTGCTCGAAGGCGGCAATGCGCAATGGTTCGCCGAGTCGCTGCCCGCCGAGACGGGAATGCAAAGGGCGACGAGCTCGCTCGACGACGTCTGGTACAAGCCCTACGACCAGGCCCGGGACTACGAGAAGCACGCGCGTGCCTATCTCGACTGGGAAGTCGCGCTGGTCGAGCAAATCAAGCGCGACCCGGCCATCCGTTTTCGCGCGTACGACTGATTGCCCGGGGGGCGCTTGCCTTTCGGGATCGGCCCCTATCGTCAATCCTCCGCGTACATGCTGACCGCACGCGTGCGCTTCGGTCCGGCGGCATAGCGTTCCATTTTCACCAGGATGGGGAATAGCTCCTCCAGCTTGGCGTGGGCGGCGGCTTCGGTTTGGAAGGTCAGCAGCTTTCCATCCGGCCCCTTGACGTCGTGCCAGGCCTGCGAGTCCTGCTCGTCTTCCTGCACCTGCAGCTTGAACATGATGATCCCCCTCAGAGTCTGGCGCTATTGAATCAAATTGTGCCGTCTGACCGCGTGGCGGTGTTGATATTGATCATACAGCCTGAAGGCCACTGGCAGTGGCTTCAGTTGTCGCCGATATGCGCGATTGCCTCGATTTCCACCAGGACCTCGGGGGTGCCGAGCGCGCTGACTTCGACCAGGGTGGAGGCAGGGAAATCGCCGACGAAAAATTCCTGCCGCGCGCGCCAGACTTCCTTGTTCTGCCTGATATCGACTACGTATATCGTCACTCTCACCACGTCATCGGTCGTACCTCCGGCGGCTTCGACCAGGTTCTTGATCTTGGTGAATATGATTCTCGCCTGCTCGTATTCGCCTTTGCCCTCGATGGTGCTGCCGTCGCTGGAACGCGAGACCTGCCCGGAAATGAAAAGAAATGCGCCCGCGCGAATTGCATTCGACCAGCGCCCGGGCGGGGCTTCGGCAACAGCGGGACTGTAGACGCGTGTCTTCGGCATGAGGCGCTCCTTTTGTGGAGGATGGAAAAATGTTGTAGCCTGCCTGTGAGCATTCTTGCCGCAATTTACCGGGACGGCAAGCAAAGCGAGGTTCTGCCGGCCGGGCTACACGGTTTCGCCGGGAACGAAAGGAGGCTTGTGCATTCCGACGCATTAATCGATGCCGTGCGCGATTGGATAGCCGCCGCAGAGCGCGTGGTGGTCCTCACCGGGGCGGGCATTTCCACCGAATCGGGGATTCCTGATTTTCGCGGGCCGCAGGGAGTGTGGACGCGCGATCCGCAGGCGGAGAAGCTCTCCAACATCCGCTATTACATGGCCGACGCGGAAATACGCAAGAAGGCGTGGCAGCAGCGCCTGGTGCATCCGGCCTGGGAGGCACAGCCGAACGCGGGCCACCAGGCCCTGGTCGCACTCGAGCGCCGCGGCAAGCTGCACGCGCTGATCACGCAGAATATCGACGGGCTGCACCAGAAGGCGGGGAATTCGCCCGAGCGCGTGATCGAGGTGCACGGAACAGTGCTGAAAGTGGTGTGCATGAGCTGCGGCTGGAAGGGGCCGATGCAGGAGACGCTGCTGCGCCTGCTCACCGGCGAGGACGACCCGCCCTGCACCTTGTGCGGCGGCATCCTCAAGAGCGACACCGTCTCCTTCGGCCAGAATCTGGTGCCCGAGGTGATCGAGCGGGCGATGCGCTCCGCCGGCGAAGCCGACTGTTTCGTTGCGGTGGGCACCAGCCTGCAGGTCTATCCCATCGCGGGCGCGGTAGCCGAAGCGAAGTCGGCCGGCGCTCGCGTGGTGATCGTCAATGCCGAACCGACGCCCTTCGACGATATCGCCGACGCGGTGCTTTCCGATTCAATCGGCAAGACCCTGCCGCGGATATTTTGAAGGGCCGTTTCAGAACGACCGAAATGGCCCCGGATCGAGGGGGGTACGGGGGGAGCGCCCCCGGAATTCCTGGTCTGCCCTCAATGCCTGGCGGGCGTTGCAAACATCGCTTTGACGCCGTGCGCCACACCGAGGGCGCCCGAGCGTATGCCCGCGAGCGCGCGCGTAGAAATGTCGGCAATGCGTTCGCCGTCGTGGATGTAGGCATTGATGTGCAGACGCTCGCGCCTGCTCAGGTGCAGATCGTCCAGCCGGCCAAACATGCCGGAGCTGGATTGTGGGTCATATATCATGGCGTTCGTCTCGCTTTGCGATTGGAGATCCGGGATCGGCGCAGATCCCGCTCAGTAGTGGGTCATTCCGGTGCGTTCGTAATGACGCTGGCGTTGTTCCAGGTCAGACAGGTTCTCGGACGCGGCGAAGAAGCTGTCGCGCAGGAAGTTGTCGTCGTGGTCGAACCAGGCGCCCACCGCAGCGAACCATGCGCCCACGGCAGCGAACAGCGGTTTGAGCATGCGCGCGATTTCGGCATTGCGATGGCTGCGCGCGATCTGCTCGATCGCATGAATGTCGAGCGCGGTTTCGTTCGCGGCCTCGATCTGGATATTGCTGCGCACAAAATCCGGCGCGGGGGCAGGTGATCTGAAAACCCTGAGGGCAGACTCGCCTAAGGCGGCGTCGGGGCGTAGAATGCTGTCACCTTCGTACAGCGGAGCATAAAGTCTCATGGCAATTCCCTTCAAAATCCGGTTGATTCAGCACAGATATCGTGCCGTATGTCCAGGATAATAAGGACTTAATTGCGCAATATCCAATCGCATGATCGGATAGCCGCCATCGCTTTAGCTTATACTCGACATAAATCCATGATGCATTGCAACAATTTTGCCGGGGTCCGGCCCTGGTTCAACCAAAAAGAACGGAACTGACATGGAGCTTTATCAGCTGCGCAGCTTTGTCGCGGTAGCCGAGGTCGGGCACCTGACCCGTGCCGCAGAGAAGCTGCACGTGAGCCAGCCGGCCGTCAGCGCGCAGATCAAGGCGCTAGAGGACGAACTCGATCTCGCGCTGTTCGAGCGCACTTCCAGCGGCATGACCCTGACCCGGGCCGGGGAGCGGCTGCTGGCGGACGCGGAGAAGGTGCTTGCTGCAGCGCAAGGCATGCGCAACGAGGCGAAAGCGCTCAAAGGCGAGGTCGCCGGCAAGTTGCGCGTGGGCACGACCTCGGATCCGGGCTTCATCCGCGTCGGCGAATTTCTCAACACCACGGTCGAACGCCACCCCCTGCTGCAGGTGGAACTGCATCACGAGATCACCGGCGCGGCGTTCGCCATGGTGCGCGACGGCGAACTGGATGCCAGCTTTTACTATGGCGATCTGGAGCACCCTAGCGTGGAAGGCCTGCGGCTGCGCGCGAGCGCCTATCGCGTTGCCGCGCCGGCGGCCTGGTCCGGCCGTGTGGTGAATGCCGACTGGGGCGCCATAGCGAACCAGCCCTGGGTCACCACGCCGTCGATCAGCACCCACCACAAGCTGCTGCGGGCATTGTTCGACAAGCACGGCATGGAGCCGACCACGGTGGTCGAGGCCGACCAGGAGTCGGTCATCGCGAACCTGGTTGTATCCGGGGTCGGGCTGTCGCTGATCCGCGAGGATCTTGCGCTCGAAAAAGCGGCGGCGGGCGAAGTATGCCTCTGGGGCGATGTGCGCCTGGAAACCATACTCTGGTTCATCTACCTGCGCGCGCGCGCGGACGACCCGGCGATACGCGCGCTGCTCGGAGTATTGCGCGACACCTGGAAACTGGGCGATCAGCCGGCGCACAGGATCGGCCAGCCCGCCTGAGCCGGGCGCCGGACTGGCTTCAGGCGGCGTAAGCCGGACGCGCGCGCGAGCGATAGAGCAGGGCTGCGACGATCGCGATATTGACCAGGTTCCAGGCTATGCCGTTGAGGAAAGCTGCGCGATACGAGCCGGTGAGGTCGAATATCGCGCCCGACATCCAGCCCCCCAGCGCCATGCCGAACAGGGTCGCCATCAACACCGTACCCACGCGCGCGCCGGCTTCGCGCGGCGTGAAATGCTCGCGCACGATGAGGGCGTAGGCGGGCACGATGCCGCCCTGGAACAATCCGAACATCGCGGATACCAGGTAGAGCGATACCAGCCCGTCGAACGGCAGGTACATGAACAGCGCAATGCATTGCAGCGTGGATCCTAGGAGCAGGGTGCGCAGGCCGCCGATATGATCCGAAATCCAGCCGAAGCCGAGCCGGCTGACGATGCCAAAACCGAGCATCAGCGAGAGCATTTGCGCGCCGCGCGCGGGGCCATAGCCCAGATCGCCGCAATAGGCGACGATGTGCACCTGCGGCATGGACATGGCGACGCAGCAGGCGACGCCGGCCACGCATAGCAGGGTCAGCAGGGTTGCCGGCGAGAGCCCGAGCTTGCCTTCGGCGCCGGCCGCGGACCCTGGCGCAGTACCCGCAACGAGTTGCGCCAGGACCGGCGGGCGCCGCCGCAGGAACAGGGCGAGCGGCGGCATCGCCGCGAGGCAAAACAGCCCGATGCCGACATAGGTCTGGCGCCAGCCGGCGCTGTCGATGAAATGCTGGATCAGCGGAGGCCAAAGCGAGCCTGCGAGATAGTTGCCGCTGATGCAGATCGCGACGGCGATGCCGCGGCGGCGCGTGAACCAGAGCGAAATGTCCGCCACCAGCGGCGCAAACGTAGCCGAGGTGCCGAGCAGTCCGATCAGCAGCCCCTGCGCGAGGTTGAATTGCCACATGCTGCCGGCATTGCCAGCGGCGACGAATCCCGCCGCGAGTCCGATGGCACCGACGAGGACCGGGACCATCACGCCGTAGCGGTCCGACAGGCGTCCCATGAGGACGCCGCCCAGCCCGAAGCCGATCATGGTAAAGGCATAGGGCAGGGACGCATCCGAGCGCCCCACGCCGAAATCGGCCTGCACGCGCGGGAGCACCACGGTGATCGCGTACATGCCGGAACCGCCGATGGTCATCAGCGCCAGCGCGGCGCACAGCCGCGCCCAGGCGTAGCGCGACTCGACCAGGGATTTGGGCTCTGTCGGCATTCAGCACACGAGCGGTGAATGCCTACAGACCCTAGCCGCTGTCAAAACCCCTCGAGCGCGATCTTGCCCAGCGTGTGACCGCCCTCGATCAGTTTGTGCGCGCGCTTCAGGTTGGCGGCGTTGATCTTGCCCAGATTGCTCGTGAGCGTCGTCTTCAGCGTGCCAGCTTCGATCAGCGCCGCAGTTTCGTTGAGCAGATTGTGCTGCTCGATCATGTCCGGCGTGTTGAACGTGGAACGGGTGAACATGAATTCCCAGGCGAGCGTCACGCTCTTGCCCATGAGCGGCGTCAGATCGACCGGCTTTTGCGCCGACACGATGGCGCACATCTTGCCCAGCGGCTTGATGATGGGCGCGAATGCGGGCAGCCAGCGGTCGGTGTTGTTGAGGCAGAAAATGTAATCGACTTCCTTCATCCCCAGCGCTTCGAGCTGCGGTGCCAGATCCTTGTTGTGGTCGATGACCTGGTCCGCGCCCAGGGCGCGCACCCAGGCCAGCGATTCGGGCCGCGAGGCGGTGGCGACGACCTTGAGGCCGGCAAGCTTTTTCGCCAGCTGTATCGCGATCGAGCCTACGCCGCCGCCGCCCGCGATGATGAGCAACGACTTGCCGGCGTGCGCGCCCGATCGGGATATGCCCATGCGGTCGAACATGCCTTCCCAGGCAGTGATGGTGGTGAGCGGCAAGGCGGCCGCTTCGGCGAAATCCAGATTCGCGGGTTTCCTGCCGACGATGCGCTCATCGACCAGGTGGAATTCGCTGTTTCCCCCGGGCCGCACGATGCTGCCGGCGTAATACACCGCATCACCGGGCCTGAACAGCGAGACCTCCGCCCCCACCGATTTGACCACGCCGGCGACATCCCAGCCGAGCACCCTGGGGGTCTTTTCGACCAGGTCCTTGGGTGCGCGCCGCTTGGTGTCGACCGGATTCACCGAGATGGCCTTCACTTCGACCAGCAGATCGCGCCCGCTTGCGCTGGGCGTGTCCAACTCCAGGTCGAGGAAGGATTCCGGATCGTCGATGGGAAGATAGCGGTAGAGTCCGACTGCTTTCATATATTCCTCCTGAACCGGCCAGATGATTACTTTTGCCAGGCGTCCTTCAGCGTCACCGCGCGGTTGAACACCGGCGCGCCGGGTTTCGAGTCGATGCGGTCGGCAACGAAGTAGCCGTGGCGCTCAAACTGGAAGCGCTCCTCCGCTTGGGCCTGCTTCAACGCGGGTTCGAGCCGCCCGCTAACGACTCTCTTCGCGTCCGGATTGATATCCAGCAGAAAATCGCGCTCGCCCGCGCCCGGATGTGCGACGCGGAACAATCGGTCGTAGAGCCGCACCTCGCACGGGTAGGCGTGAGCTGCCGAGACCCAGTGGATATTGCCTTTGACCTTGTAGGTATCCGCGCCGGGTGTGCCCGATTTGCTGTCGGCGAAATAATTGCAATGCACCGCGACGATGTTGCCCGCGGCGTCCTTGTCGCAGCCTGTGCATTCGATGACGTAGCCGTAGCGCAGGCGCACATTGTTGCCAGGGTAGAGGCGGAAGTAACCCTTGGCAGGGACTTCCATGAAATCCTCGCGCTCGATCCACAGCTCGCGCGAGAACGGCAGCGCGCGCTTGCCGAGTTCGGGGTGCTGCGGATGGTTGGGCGCGAGGCATTCCTCTTGCGCGCCCTCGGCATAGTTGTCGACGATCAGTTTCAGCGGTTCGAGCACGGCGATGCGCCGCGGCGCGACCTGGTTCAGGTGCTCGCGCATGCATTCCTCGAGCACGCTGTAGTCGATCCACGAGTCGGACTTGGATACGCCGATGCGCTCGGCGAACAGGCGAAAGCCCTCGGGCGTGTAGCCGCGCCGGCGCGCGCCGACCAGCGTAGGCAGCCGCGGATCGTCCCAGCCGGCTACGTGCTTTTCCTCGACCAGCTGGATCAGCTTGCGTTTCGAGAGCACTGCGTAGCTGAGGTTGAGCCGGGCAAACTCGATTTGCTGCGGCAGGGGATGTGCGAGCAGCCCGCCTTCTGCCAGGCGCGCGAGCAGCCAGTCGTAGAACGGGCGCTGGTCCTCGAACTCCAGGGTGCAGATCGAGTGGGTGATCTGCTCCAGCGCGTCCTCGATCGGGTGCGCGTAGGTGTACATCGGATAAATGCACCATTTGTCGCCGGTGCGGTGATGCGTGGCTTTCTTGATGCGGTAGATCGCCGGGTCGCGCAGGTTGATGTTGGGCGAACTCATGTCGATTTTCGCGCGCAGCACCATGCTGCCGTCCGCGTGCCGGCCGTCGCGCATTTCGCGCAGGCGCGCCAGCGACTCCGCGGCAGGGCGCTCGCGCCAGGGGCTGTTGCTGCCGTGCTCGGTCAGCGTGCCGCGCGCCGCGCGCACTTCCTCGGCGCTTTGCTCGTCCGCGTAGGCGTGGCCCGCAGTGACCAGGTATTCGGCCGCCTGGTACATGGCGTCGAAATAGTCGCTCGCGTGGTACAGGTGCTCGGTGCCGTAGGCAGCCCAGCCGAAGCCCAGCCAGCGCACCGCGTCGAGTATCGAATCGACGTACTCCTGCTCTTCCTTTTCCGGGTTGGTGTCGTCGAAGCGCATGTGGCAGACGCCGCCGTAGTCGAGCGCAAGGCCGAAATTGAGGCAGATCGACTTGGCATGGCCGAAGTGCAGGTAGCCGTTGGGCTCGGGCGGAAAGCGGGTGCGGATTTTCGCCGGATCGCCGGGCGCGCCCGCGTGCGTCGCCGCCGGTCCGGGCGCGCCGCCCCAGGTGCGCGAGGCATACCTGCCGCTGGCGAGGTCGGCATCGATCGCGTTGCGGATGAAGTTGGTGACGTGGGCGGCAGCCGCGTCGGCGGGCTTATTCATGGTTGTGTAGGCGCGTGGCGGTGGGCATGCGCGATTTTACCCCACTGGGAAACGGCGACGCAGTCATCGGCGACTGCCCGGTCCTGCGCCGGGGTCCGCAAACTTATTGTATGATCGAGTCCGTTCGCTCCCGCCTATACACGGAATCCCAATGAAGAAAAATGCCGACCCCGCCTGGCCCGACGAGGTGCATGCCCTGCTGCAGGACGCCGATGTGCGCCAGGTCGCGATCGTGCCCGATGCCGGGCATGCGCGCCTGATCCAGCTGTGCGAAAAAGACAAATCCATGCGCGTGGTCAGGCTGACCACGGAGGAAGAGGGCGTGGCGCTGCTCGCCGGGGCCTGGCTCGGGGGCGAGAAGGGCGTGCTGCTGATGCAAAGCAGCGGCGTGGGCAATTGCATCAATATGCTCACCCTGCCGATCGCCTGCCAGTTTCCGCTGCCGATGCTCGTCACCATGCGCGGCGACCATGGCGAATTCAACCCGGCGCAGATTCCCATGGGCAATGCGACGCAGGCCGTGCTCGAGGCGATGGGGGTGATGGTCAAGCGCGCAGACAGCGCCGCGGACGTGCCGGAAATGGTGTCGAGCACGCTGCGCCTCGCATTCAACACCTATCGCCCGGTCGCGCTGCTGATCGGCCAGCGCGTATCCGGCGCCAAGGATTTCAGAAAACTCACCCGGAGCGGGCCACTATGAGCGGACTGTTGCGCCGTCGCGAAGTCGTATCGGAACTGCTCGCCCCGCGTGGCGACGCCCTCGTGATCGCCGGCCTGGGCGCACCCGCCTGGGACATCACCAATGCGGGCGACCACGAACTGAACTTCCCCCTGTGGGGGGCGATGGGCGGGGCGGCGATGATCGGTCTCGGGCTCGCGCTGGCGCAACCGAAGAAGAAGGTGCTGGTGTTCACCGGCGACGGCGAGATGCTGATGGGCCTGGGCGCGCTGGCCACCATCGCCGTGCAGGCACCGCGCAATCTGTACATCGTGGTGCTCGACAACGAGCGCTACGGCGAGACCGGCATGCAGGAGACGCACACCGCACATGGCGTCGACCTCGCCGGGATGGCCAGGGCTGCAGGCTTCGCGCAGACCCTGGTGGTGCGCACCGAGTCCGGGGTGTCGCGCTTGAAGAAGGCCATCTACGCAGGCGAAGGCACGCTGTTCGCGCAGATCAAGGTGGATCCGCAGAAGTTGCCGCTGGTGCTGCCGCCGCGGGACGGTTGTTTGCTGAAGAACCGTTTTCGCGCCGCAGTGCTGGGTCCACAAGCGGCGCAGCAGTAGCAGCGCCGATTTCGAAATCGTTTTTGTTTGCCGATCGATCATCAAAGGAGAGAACCATGGACCAGAAACGCTACGACGAAGGCCTGGCAGTCAGAAGGGCGGTGCTCGGAGCCGAATACGTCGACAAGTCGGTGAAAGCGCCCGACGAGTTCAGCAAGCCGATGCAGGACCTGGTGACCGAATACTGCTGGGGCGCGGTCTGGACCCGGCCGGAACTCGATCGCAAGACGCGCAGTTTCCTCAACCTCGCCTGGCTGACCGCGCTCAACCGCCCGCACGAAATCAAGCTGCACGTGCTCGGCGCGCTGAACAACGGCATCACCCGCACCGAAATCCGCGAAGTGTTCCTGCAGGCCGCGGTCTACTGCGGCGTCCCCGCCGCGCTCGACGCGATGCGCGTAGCCAAGGAGGTGTTCGCCGAGGTCGATAGCAAAAAATGAGCACCGGCGAGGGCAAGTACGCGGTCGGCTTCGTCGGCATCGGCAAGATGGGCGTGCCGATGGCGACGCGCATCGCCGCCGCAGGCTATCGGCTGCACGCCTACGACGCAGCGCAGTCCGCGCTGAACGCGATTTCTGCAGTCGGCGGGGTGAACGTGGCGAAGAGCCTGGCCGACGTCGGGCGCGAGTGCGCAGTCGTGATCCTGATGCTTCCGGACAGCAAGGTAGTAAGGAAAGTGCTCTACGGGGACGCAGACGGTCTGGCCGCGCACCTCAAAAAGGGCGCGGTGGTGATCGACATGAGTTCGTCCGAACCGGCGGTCACGCGCGAGCTCGGGGCGCGGCTCAAGGCCGCGGGCGTGGACCTGATCGACGCGCCGGTTTCGGGCGGGGTCAAGCGCGCCGTCGACGGATCGCTCGCGATCATCGCCGGCGGCGAGGCGCAGCTCATTGCACGGGTAAAGCCGCTGTTGCTGACCATGGGCAAGTCGGTCATCGAAACCGGGGTGCTGGGATCCGGGCACGCGATGAAGGCGCTCAACAACTATGTCTCGGCGGCGGGGCTGCTCGCGGCCTGCGAGGCGCTGAAGGTGGGCGCCGATTTCGGCATCGCCCCGGACAAGATCGTCGCGGTGCTCAATGCCTCCAGCGGCAAGAACAACAGCACCGAGAACAAGCTGATGCAGTTCATCGTTTCGGGACAGTTCAATTCCGGCTTCAGCCTGGGGCTGATGAAGAAGGACATCAACATCGCCACCGACCTGGCACAGAGCCTGGGCGCGCAAACGCTGCTGGGCGAAGTGCTGCTCAAATCCTGGGCGGAGGCGGAGGCGAAGCTCAGCGGCGCGGCGGACCACACCGAGATCTATCGCGCGCTCGAACGCGGCGAAGGCGGCGGGCGCAAATAGTCGCGGAAACCGCGCGCCTGGCGGGCTTGGCGGCGCGGATTCAGGGTGCGACCGGGGTCGCTTGCGGCAGCGGCAGTTTCTTCTCGGCCATCACCTCGCGCAGGTAGTCGGGACGGTCGGTGATCAGGCCGTCGACGCCCCAGTCGATGAAGCGGGCCATGTCCTCGCGCTTGTTCACCGTCCACGGGATCACCTGCAGGCCGAGCGCATGCGCCTCTTTGACCAGGTCCGCGCTCAACTCGGGGTGGTAGGGCGACCAGATCGCGCCGCCGGCAGCTTGCACCATTTTCGGAATCGAACCGTGATCGCTGAACTGGGTCCCCGCGGTCCAGGCCGAACTTTCCGCCTTGCCCGCGGCGATATTGTCCAGAAAGCGCTGTTGCGCGCTCAGATAGCCGGTCGCAATTTTCGGCGCCAGGGCCTGCACCGCTTTGAGTCCGCGCCAGTCGAAGGACTGAATAATGACCCGGGAACTCATGCCTTCGCGCTCTATCAGCGCCAGCAGCGTTTGCGCGAATTCCTCGGGCGCGAGCGTATCTTCGGGCGCCTGCGGCGAGGTCTTGATCTCGATGTTGAAGCGCACCTCGGTGTTGCCCGCGCGGCGCGCGAGCTGGAACACCTGCGCCAGCGTCGGCATGTACACTCGGTCCATGCGCTGCTGATCAGGGAAGCGGCGGCTGTATTCGCTGCCGGGCCTGATGCGGCCGACATCGAAATGGCTGACATCATCCAGCGTCAGCCCGCGCAGGGCGCGCGTGGGCGCGTTGAGCCAGCGCCCGTCGGTCCCGCGGGTGATGTCCGGATTGAGGCGCGCGTCGTGGCTCACCACCACCACGCCGTCCCTGGTGATCGCCGTGTCCAGTTCCAGCGTGCTCACGCCCAGCGACAATGCGGCGGCGAAGGCGGGCAGGGTGTTTTCAGGAGCAAGCCCCCGCGCGCCACGGTGGCCTTGCAAGTCGAATGCCGTGGCGAGTAAAGGTGTAAGCGCCAGGACGAGGGCGGCAAGCAGGCGAGCGGCGCGCGCGCAGGACAAACCAGTCAGCGGAACGGGGGTCACGATGGAGGAAGCGAGTTTACTCATGCTTCGCCTATTCCGAGTCGAGGACTTGCACCTGCGCACCCAGCACAGCGGCAAAGCGCGCGGCATAGGCGGGCCACACTTCGGGATTGATCAGGCGCGGTGGCCGCCCGCCCTTGAGCACGCCGACGATCTGCTCGGCGGCGATGGCTGCCATGTTGCGCCGCGCCTCGTGGGTTACGCCGGCGGTGTGATAACTAGCGACCACGTTCTCGAACTGGAGCAGGGGATGGTCTGGCGGCGGGGGCTCCTGCTCCCATACGTCGAGTCCGGCGCCGGCGACATGCCCCGACTGCAGCGCAGCCAGCAATGCGGCCTCGTCGTGGATGCCGCCGCGCGCCGTGGTGATGAACAGGGCGCCGCGCTTCATCCGCTGCAAGGCGCGCGCGTCTATCATGCCCAGGGTGTCTTTCGCGCGCGGGCAATGCAGCGAGACGATGTCGGAGCGATCCAGCAAATCGTCGAGCGCGGCAGGTTCGGCGCCGCGCCGGCTGATCTCCTCCTCGGTCAGGTAGGGATCGGTGGCCACGACGCTCATGCCGAAAGCGCGGGCCAGGGCAGCCGTACGGGTGCCTACGTGGCCGATGCCGACGATGCCCAGGACTTTGCCGCCGAGTTCGTGTCCCATGACATCCTCGCGCGAGAAGCCCGTCTCCTGCCTGAGGCGCCGGTTGCACTCGATGATGCGCCGCGACAGCGCGAGCATCAGGCCGAACGCGTGTTCGGCGACCGAGTTGGCGTTGCCGCCCGCCTGGTTCACCAGCGCGACGCCGGCCCGGGTGCAGGCGGCGACATCCACGGTGTCGTAGCCGGCGCCGGCAGAAGAGACGCACAGCAGCTCGGGGCAGCGCGCAAGCAAGTCCGCGCTGACGAACCAGCGGCGCGGAAGCTCGTCCTTGGTCGCGGACACATGGTAGACATGCGCGCGCGAGAGCGCCGCCCAGGCGGTCTCCTCCGGGGCTGCGCGCAGGCACAGCGTGAAATCGATATCGGACTCGCGTGCCAGCCTTTGTTCAAAAGCCGGATTCACCGGCAGGTCGAAGCGGACGACGCTCTTGCGTTTTGCAGACATTGATACCTTCCCTTGATTGCGCGGCTAGGGCTTGGACAATCGCTTCAGGTCTTCGATCACCTCGACCGAATGGCGCGAGGTCTCGACGCTGGTGTAGACCTTCGCCACCCTGCCGGCGGGATCGACAAGGAAGGTGTAGCGCCTGGCGTAGCGGCTGCCCTCGGGCAGCGCGCCGTAGCGGCGCGTAACCGCGCCAGTAGTGTCGGCCAGCAGCGGGAAGGGCAGGCTGTATTTTTTCGCGAACTGCGCATGGCTCGCGCCGTCGTCCAGGCTCACGCCGATCACCTGCGCGCCCATCTGCTCCAGCGCGAAAATGTCGTCGCGGAACTTGCACGCTTCTTCGGTGCATCCCGGGGTGTCGTCTTTGGGATAGAAATACAACACCACCCACTTGCCGCGGAACTCGGCGAGCGTGCGCGTCTTGCCCGCCTGGTCTGCCAGACTGAAGTCCGGGGCCGCTGTGCCGGTGGCCGGCAGGGCGGCGCAGGCGCCGGACAAGGCCAGCAGCAGGGCGGCAGCGCAAATTGCGGAAACGAAGCTGTTCACGCGGGCATTCTAGGCTCAATTCCCGGTGACTGTCGCGGCCAGTGTCGCGGCTGCAAGGCGAAGCGGGCGCGCTTCGCTTAGAATCGGGCGGTGCCTTTTCGAACCCCAACACGCGCCGACCGCTCGCTTGCGCCGCGGCTGCTCGCCCTGGTATTCGCGCCGTTTGCGGCGGGCTTTTTCCTGTCCTACGTGTTTCGCAACGTCAACGCGGTCATCGCGCGCGAGCTCGCGCTCGAGTTCTCGCTCTCCAGCGCCGATGTGGGCCTGCTCACCAGCATGTACCTGCTCAGTTTCGCCGCGATGCAAGTGCCGGTGGGTGTGTTTCTCGACCGTTACGGGCCGCGCCGTGTGGTGGCCGCGCTATTGTGCATTGCCGGACTGGGTGCGCTGGGATTCGCGCTGGCCGGCAGCTTCGGCGAGCTGGCGCTGGGACGCGCGGCTATCGGCCTGGGCGTTTCGGCCTGCCTGATGGGCAGCATGAAGGCGTTCTCGCTGTGGTTTCCGCTGGAGCGCCTGGCGACCCTGAACGGATGGATGATCGCCATCGGCGGTCTCGGCGGCCTCGCCGCGACCTCGCCGCTGGAGGCCTTGCTCGCACCGCTGGGCTGGCGCGCGATCTTCCTCGGGATGGCCCTGGGCTGCGCGCTCGCGGCCGCGGCGATTTTCTTCATCGTTCCGGAAAAGCCCCTGCCCGGGGCGGGCGAACGCTGGGGGCTGGCATTCGCGCGCATGGGCCGCATATTCGGCACGCTGTCGTTCTGGCCCATCGGCCTGCCCCTGATGGTCTGCCACGGCGCCTACCAGGCGATGCAGGGGCTGTGGCTGGCGCAGTGGCTTACCGACGTCGGCGGCCTCGCGCGCCCGGCAATGGCCGCGCACCTGTTCGCCACCGCGCTCGCGTATGCGGTCGGCGCGCTGTTTTTCGGCTGGTTCGCCGATTTTCTGGCCGACCGCGGCGTGTCGCGGCTGGGCCTGTACAAGCTGGGCACTGCGTTGGGGGTGGCCGCGTATATCGCGATCGCGTTCGACCTCGTGCCGGCGAAGCTGCCCCTGCTCATGGTGTACGGTTTCTCCACCATTTCAGGCGCGCTCGCCTACGCGCTGCTCACGCGGAATTTTCCGCCGGAGATGACCGGCCGCGTGAATACCGCGGCCAACGTGGCGTTTTTCTTCGTCTCCTTCCTGTGCCAGTTCGGTGTCGGTGTGGTGCTGCGCATGTTCGCGGTGGTAGACGGCCGCTACTCGCCCGACGGCTACATGCTCGCCTTCGGGCTGATCGCCGCGGCGCAGTGCGCGGTGCTCGCCTGGCTGCTGCCGATGAAGGAACATGCGGTCCAGGCGGCGCGGCGCAGCTGAAGGCAGCGGCGCGCATCATCGCCTTTCCCCGCGGCCGTGCCGGGCCAATCCAATGTAACATTGACCGGCGCATAACGGAACGAAAAGGGAGAGAGGCATGGCCGAAATCAGCGGTGGCGAAGTCATCGTACGGATGCTGCAGGCCGAGGGGGTGCAGAAGGTATTCGGCATTATCGACGGCACTTATTTCGGTTTCTATGCCAGTCTGCGCAGCCACGGCATCGACCTCGTCACGCCGCGCCACGAAACCAGCGCGGTGCACATGGCCGGCGCGTATGCGCGCTTGAGCGGCAGGCTCGGCGTATGCATGGCATCGAACGGTCCCGGCGTGGCCAACGCGCTGCCCGGCATCGCAGTGGAGCAGGCCGAAGGCAACCGCGTGCTGGTGGTCACCTCCTGCCGCCGCCCCGGCATCGCCTATCCCGACCGCGGCGGCAGCTACCAGTGTTTCGACCAGTCCGGGGTGATCGGGAAAATGGCGAAATGGAGCTGCGTGATTGCCTCGTTCGAGCGCATTGCCGAACTCGTGCGCATGGCGCTGCGCAAGTCCTGGGAAGGCCGCCCGGGTGTGGTGCACATCGACGTGCCCGAGAACATCATGAACACCAGGGTGAAGGCCGAGCCGGCGTACTGGGCGCCGCACCAGTACCGGCGCACTAGCCCGACGGCGCCTGCGCCCGAACTGGTCGAGCGCGCCACCGACATGCTGATCGCGGCCGAGCAGCCGCTGATCCACGCGGGCAGCGGCATCATCCATGCAGCCGCGTACGCGGAGCTGGCCCAGGTGGCCGAACTCCTGTGCGCGCCGGTGAGCACCAGCTGGTCGGCGCGCGGCGTGCTCTCCGAGACCTCGGAACTCGCGCTGCCGATGATCCACGTCAAGCTGAACCAACTGGCGCGCAACGACGCCGATCTGGTGCTGGCGCTGGGCACGCGCCTGGGCGAGACCGACTGGTGGGGCAAAGCGCCTTACTGGCGCCATCCGTCGAAGCAGAAAACGATCCAGGTCGACGCGGACGGCGAGATGCTCGGCATGAACAAGCCCGCCGACCTCGCAATCCTTGCGGATGCCAAGCTGTTTCTTGCGGCGCTGGCGCTGCGCCTCGCGGCGAGGAAGGGTGAGATCCGCAGTGATGCGCGGCAGAGGAACATCGCGCGCTACAACGAGACCAAACAGCGCGACCGCAAAGGCTGGGACCGCGCGCTTGCAGATCGCTCGGCGCCGATGAACCCGGCGCATGTCGCCAGCGTGTGCCGCGACTTCTTTCCCGACGACGCGATCCTCGTGGCCGACGGCGGCAACACCACCATCTGGGCGAGCTTCTATCACCAGATGCGCGTGCCGAACACGCTGCTCTCGACGTTCAAGTTCGGCATGCTCGGCGCAGGCGTGGCGCAGGCGCTGGGCGCCGCGGTGGCGTTCCCCGGGCGGCAGGTGGTGTGCATCATCGGCGACGGCGCGATGGGCTTTCATCCGCAGGAAATCGAGACTGCGGTGAGGAACAAGCTCCAAGTGGTCTATCTGGTGCTGTGCGACCGCGCCTGGGGCATGGTGAAAATCAACCAGTCCTTCGCCCTGAGGCCGATCAAGACGCTGCTGAAGAAACACCTGGATCCGGACGAGAACATCGGCACGGATCTGGGCGAAATCGAATTCGACAAACTGGCGCTGTCGATGGGCGCGCACGGCGAGCGCGTGTCAGATCCGAAGGAACTCAAGCCCGCGCTCGAGCGCTGCCGCGCAAGCGGCCGCTGCGCCGTCATACATGTGGACGTGAATCCGGTAAAGCACATGTGGGCGCCGGGACTGGTCCACTTCAAGGACATGCACCAGGAACCCAAAGGGAAGTAGTGGATGCGCCGCGGGTACTGGTGACGGGGGCGGCCGGTTATCTCGGCAGCCAGCTGATCGCGGCCCTTGCGGCCGACCCGATGCGCAAGCCCGCGGTGCTGGTGGCCATGGACCTGCGCGAGCTTGCGCCCGAGGAACGCCTGGCGGACGTGATCTATGAAACCGCCGACATACGCATACCCGATCTGGGTGCGCTGCTCAAGCGCCATGCGATCGACACGGTGGTGCACCTCGCCTCCATCGTCACGCCGGGCAGGCAAAGCCGGCGCGAATTCGAGTACTCGGTCGACGTGCTGGGAACCGGGAATCTGCTGCGCGCCTGCGTCGCCGCGGCGGTGCGAAAAATCATCGTGTCCTCCAGCGGCGCGGCCTACGGCTATCACGCCGACAATCCGGCCTGGATCAGCGAGGATGCGCCGGTGCGCGGCAACCGCGAGTTCGCCTATTCCTGGCACAAGCGCCTGGTCGAAGAAATGCTCGCCGACTACCGCGTGCAGGCGCCGCAGCTTGCGCAGGTGGTGTTCCGCATAGGCACCGTCCTCGGCGAGACGGTGCGCAATCAGATCACCGACCTGTTCGACAAACCGCGGCTGATTGCAATCCGCGGTTCGGACAGCCCTTTCGTGTTCATCTGGGACCAGGACGTGGTCGGCTGCATGCTGCATGCGGTGCATTCGGAGCAGGCCGGCGTCTACAATGTCGCCGGCGACGGCGCCATGCGCATACATGAGATCGCCGCGCGCCTGGACAAGCGCTGTGTGGTCCTGCCCGCATGGCTGCTGCGCTCGGCGCTGGCGCTGCTCAAGCCCCTGGGGCTGACGCAGTACGGACCGGAGCAGGTGAATTTCCTGCGCTATCGACCGGTGCTGTCCAACCGCCGGCTGAAGGAACATTTCGGCTACGTGCCGAAGAAGACCACAACCGAGGTGTTCGAGTTCTACCTTGCCGCGCGCGAGCGCCGGGGCGGTTTGTGACGCAGCGCTTGCGTGCCGGGATGGATGCGCGGACCTGAGGCAAAGCCGCGGCATTTGCGATCCGGCGACTGCCCCGGCCTGGCCGATGGTGGTATATTGAGAACCGTTCCTGTTGCACAGGCAGTTGCCGCGCCTCCCCGATTGCATTGAATCAGAGTCGCGGCCGCGAACCCGGCTGGAGGGGGTTCGCAAGCAGAGTGAAGATAGGCCCGGGTCATTTGATTCTTCTGAACCACCGTCTTTCGATACGCAGCCAATTGCTGGTGCTGGTGCTGTTCGTGGTGCTGGCGTCGGTGGCGTTTACCGCATGGCACATCGCCGACGACGCGCGGCAGGCGCGCGAGGCCGCCTACGCCAGGGTGAGCCTGGTTGCCGACGAGATCGCGAAACAACTTGAACTGACGCTACGCGATCATGAAGTCATGCTCGGTCTGGTTGCCGCGGAATTCCGCGGCAACCCGCCGGTGCGCGCGCCGCGCTTCGATCCCGAACAGTTCGTGCGCAACCGCCCGCAGCTCGCCAATCTCGGCGTGCGCGATCTGCAGGCCAACAACATTTACTCGCATCGGCCCAACCCGACCCCGCCTGAAGCTGCGCTGAAGTTTCCGTGGGTGGCGCAGGGGCTGCGCAGCGAATCGTTTGCGGCAGGCAATGCCTTCCTCGGCACTTTGAGCGGCCGCTGGGTTACTGTGCTGACCTACCCGGTGCGCGACGCGGAGGGCAGGCGCTCCGGCTTCGTCAATCTTTCGCTTGAATTGCTCACGCTCAATCGCAGAGCGTTTGCCTCCGTCCCGAAGAATGCCCTCGTATCCGTGTTTGACGGCGAAGGCCGGTTTCTGCTGCGCTCCGCCGATCCCGAGTCCTGGATAGGCAAAGCGCTGGGCAGCGCACAGGCGCAGGCAATGCAGGCTGTGCGCGCGGGCACATTTACCGCGCGCGGCGAGGACGGCGTATCCCGCGTCTACGCCGGTGTCATGGTGCCGGGCGCGGGCTGGCGCGTGGTGGCCGGGCTGCCCGAGAGCGAGGTGTTCGCCGACTACCGCGACACACTGATGCACAGCATCGCCATCGGCCTTGCCGCGCTGCTGCTGGTGCTGGCGTTCGCACGGCGCATCAGCCAGGCTATCGCCCGGCCGATACACGAACTTGCCGGGGCAGTTGACAAAATCTCCAGGGGCGAGCACGAAGTACGCGCGCGGGTCGAAGGATCTACCGAAATCGATCAGGTGGCACGCGAGTTCAATCGCATGCTCGATGCGCTGGAACGCCAGCGCGAGGAGCGCGCCGCGCTGGTACGCCATATCGAAAAGCAGTTCCAGCTGGCGCGCGATGTCATCCTGCTGATCGATCCCGAGGGCAATATCGTCCAGGCGAACAACGCCGCCGTCGCCGCCTACGGTTACAGCGCCGACGAACTCCAGGGAATGAACATACGCAGCTTGCGCTCGGAGGAGACGCTGTCCGAGATCGAACGCGACTGGCAGTCCACGGCCGGCAAGGAGGGCGTATTGTTCGAGACCCTGCACCGGCGCCGCGACGGCAGCGTATTTCCGGTGGAAGTCAGCGGGCGCACGATAGACATCGAAGGCAGGTCCTACCGGCAAAGCTTAATCCGCGATATCAGCCAGCGCCATGCAGCCGAGGCGAAAATCAGGCGGCTGAATACTGCATACGCGACGCTGAGCGCAACCAACGAGGCGATCGTGCGGCTGCACGATGCGAGCGAACTGTTCCCGCGCATCTGCCGCATAGCCGTCGAATACGGACAATTTGCGGGCGCCTGGGTCGGCATCGTCGATGAAAAGACCCGGCAGCTGGTGCCGGCGGCATTCGACGGCAACATCGGGGACTACCTGCAGCGGATCAGGATAAGCACCGATTCCGCGCAGCCGGAGGGCCGGGGGCCGATGGCACTCGCACTGCGCGCAGGTCAGGCGTACTACTGCCAGGACTTCCAGGCCGATCCGGCTACCGAACCCTGGCAGGCGCAGGCGGCGCAGTTCGGCATACGCTCGGTGGCCGCGCTGCCCTTGCGCCGCGCCGGTGCCGTGATCGGCACGCTCAACCTGTATTGCGCCGAACCCCGCATATTCGATGCCGAGACGCGCGCGCTGCTCGAAGAAATGAGCGCGGACATCAGTTTCGCGCTCGACAATTTCGAACGCGAAGCCGCGCGCCGGCAGGCCGAAGCGCAATTGTCGCAGAGCGAGGCGCGTTTTCGCAGCATCATCGAAACCGCGCACGACGCGTTCATCCTTGTCGGCAGCCGCGGTGAACTGCTGGATACGAACCAGGCCAGCTGCGAGCTCACGGGATACGGCCGAGAAGAATTGCTGAAAATGTCGCTGCGCGATCTCGAGGCGATAGAAACCGAAGAGGAGATCGCCAAGACCACCGCGCAAGTCATCGCGGCGGGCCACGCCCGCTTCGAGCGCGCCTGGAGGCGCAAGGACGGGCGGGTGCTGAACGTCGAAATCAGCACGACCCACGCGGGAGCGGAGCGCGGCGGATACTTCTTCTCTTTCGTTCACAACATCACCGAGCGCAAGCAGGCGGAACAGGCGCTGCGCGACGGCGAGGAGCGCTTTCGCGGCATGCTCGAGCAAAACGTCTCGGCCATGTTCCTGCTCGAGGACGGCGTGCTTACCTACGTCAACCAGCGCGCAGCCGAGATCCTGGGCCATAGGGCAGCGGAACTGATCGGAAAGACCATGCTCGATGTGGTCGCCGAAGCCGATCAGGCGGACGTGGCCGAGGCGATGCGGCAACTGTTGTCCGGGGAACGCAAGAGTGCGGAGCGCAGCTTCGGTGTGCGGCGCAAGGACGGAAGCCTGGCCGAACTGGGGGCGCACGCAAGCGTCGCCACGCTGCAGGGGAAAAAAGTGATCCTGGGCATTGCGCAGGACATAGGCGAGCGCAAGAAGGCGCAGCTGGAGATCAACCGCTATATCGAACGCCTGGAGCATTCCATGGAGTCGACGCTCCAGGCCGTGTCGGGCATGGTGGAACTGCGCGATCCCTATACCGCAGGGCATGAGCTTCGCGTGGGCGAGCTCGCCGCGGCCATAGGTAAGGAAATGGGCCTGCCTGAAGCCAAAATCAAGGGACTGCGCCTCACCGGCTACGTGCATGACATCGGCAAGATCAGCGTGCCGGCGGAGTTATTGAGCAAGCCCGGGCGGCTGACACCGATGGAGTTCGAATTGATCAAGGGCCACAGCCAGAGCGGCTACGAGGTGCTCAAGGATGCGGATTTTCCCTGGCCGGTGGCCAAGGTCATCTTGCAGCACCACGAGCGCATCGACGGCAGCGGCTATCCCGGCGGGCTGAAGGACGGCGAGATCATACTCGAGGCACGCATCATGGCGGTGGCCGACGTGCTCGAAGCGATGTCTTCCCACCGGCCGTACCGGCCGGGCCTGGGCCTGGAAGCCGCGCTGGACGAAATCGCCAGGAACAGCGGCAAGTCCTACGACCCGCAGGTCGCCGCGGCCTGTTTGCGGCTGTTTCGGGAAAAGGGTTACGCGCTGCCCGAATAGCCTGCAGGTCCAGGGCCATTGCAGAACTGCCGCAACGGCCACGGGTTCAGCGGGGCACGGGGGCGATGCCCTCAAGGCAAGCACCGGCCGGGGATAGGCCCTACTCAAAACGGGCCCCTGGGTCGGTGCAGCGGCGCTCGCGTTAGTCGTCAGCGCTGGCCGAGTTCGGTCACTTCGCCTCTGACCTGGGTCGATTTGCCGCGGAACAGCGCCACGAGCTCGCCTTTCTGGTTCTCGACGCGGATGTCGTACACGCCGTTGCGGCCCTCCAGCCCCTGTTCCCGCCCGCTCGCCGTGAGCAGGTCGCCTACATGGGCCGGGCGCAGGTATTCGATCACGCAGGTGACCGCGACTGCGTTCCGGTTGTGGCTGTTGCAGGCGTAGGCGAAGGTCGAGTCCGCCAGCGTATAGATCAGCCCGCCATGGCAGGTGTCGTGCACGTTGGCCATGTCCTCGCGCACCGCCATCTGCATGCTCGCCGAGCCCGGGCCCACTTCGAGCAGCTTCATGCCCAGGGCGAGCGATGCGCGGTCGCGCGCCTGCATTGCCGCGGCGGCGGCTTCGGCCAGTTGTTGCGCTGTTCTATGCATGGCGAAAGTCGAAAATTGAGGTTTCAGAGCATACACCAAGCGCAGTAAAATGAGCGCTTTGCGGCAGGCTCCCCCCCATGGTCAAAGTCTATTCCATCGACGGCCTCACGCCGGTGGTACACCGCGAGGCCTATGTGCATCCGAGCGCGGTGCTGATCGGCGATGTGCACGTGGGCGCGGGCGTATACATCGGGCCTTCGGCCAGCCTGCGCGGTGATTTCGGACGCCTGCTGGTCGAGGCCGGCGCCAACATCCAGGACTGCTGCATCGTGCACGGTTTTCCCGAGTCGGACACGGTGATCGAGGAGGACGGCCACATCGGCCACGGCGCCGTCATCCACGGCGCGCGCATCTGCCGCAGGGCCCTGGTCGGCATGAACGCGGTGGTCAATGACAACGCCGTGGTGGGCGAGTCGGCCTTTGTCGCCGCGATGGCCTTCGTCAAGGCGGGGATGCGGGTGCCGCCGCGCACGCTGGTGGCGGGCATACCGGCAAAAGTGCTGCGTGATCTGAGCGCCGATGAAATGGCGTGGAAGGCGGACGCGACGCGCCTGTACCAGAACCTCGCCGTGCGCAGCCTCGCGAGCATGCGCGAAACAGTGGCGCTGACCGAGGCCGAGCCCGGGCGCAAGCGGCTTGCGCTGGAGGAAGTGCTGCCGCTGTCGGTGTGGAAGAATCGCAAGGCCGGCGCCTGAGGGCGCCGCCAGGAGCCGGCGATACACATTCCGTATGAGCCATCCATCCATAGCTGAAATCAACGCCGGATTCGCCGCGCGCCTGCGCGCCCGGGAAATCCTGCTGGGCAGCATCATCGCGCTCCCCTGCGCCGAGGTGGCGGAGCTTTTCTCGCGCGCCGGTTTCGACTGGCTGCTCATCGACACCGAGCATGCGCCGCTCGATCCCCTGGCCGCGCAGGGCCTGCTGCAGGCGGCGCGCTGCCCCTGCCTGGTGCGCGTGCCCGCGGGCGAAGAGGCGCAGATCAAGAAGGCGCTGGACATAGGCGCGGCCGGCGTGGTGGTGCCGCAGGTGAATACCGCCGCGGACGCGCAGCGCATCGTGCGCTACTGCCGCTACCCGCCGCGCGGCAGCCGCGGCGTGGGCATCGTACGCGCTCAGGGCTACGGGCTGGATTTCCAGGAATACGTGGCGCTCGCCAACGACCATGTCATCGTCATGCTGCAGATAGAGCACATCGACGCGGTGAACAACATCGAATCCATCGTGCGCGTGCCCGGCGTGGATGCGCTGATGATCGGGCCCTACGATCTGTCCGGAACCATGGGCAAGCTGGGCCAGGTGAACGACCCCGAGGTCGAGCAGGCGATCGAAACGGTGCGCGTGGCCTGTGCGGCCGCGGGCATGCCGCTGGCGATCTTTGCCGCCACTGCCGAAGGGATGAAGCCCTATATCGGCAAGGGCTACACGCTGCCCATCGCCGGGATGGACCTGATGCTGCTTGCGGCGGCCGCGCGCGGCATGGTGCAGGCGTTGAAATGATGTTTTCCGTACCGTTTTCTGACGACAGTCGTATGCGGCCGGAAGGCTTGCGCGCTGCGCCGCGAAGCAAGTCCTCCCGGGGGACGCGCGCCAACCGTGGTTTCTGTACGGATGAAAAGCGCATCCGTACAGAAACCACGGTTACGGTTAACCCCGAATACAGCGCGGGGGTTTTGTACAAGATCGCCAATTGCGTGCGGACAGGGTCATCGTCCGTGCGCAATCGGCGATCCGCGCGGACGGCTTCTCGTCCGCGCATCATCGCTACTCGGCGATAGAGGCGGCGCAGTTGCGGTCGCCATGGATCTCACGATTTTCAATCTTCTTCACGAGGCACCGCAATGTCATACGAAAGCATCCTGGTTGAAACCCGCGGCCGCGTAGGCCTGATCACGCTGAACCGCCCCAAGGCGATGAATGCGCTCAACGATGCGCTCATGGACGAGCTCGGCGATGCGCTGGCGAAATTCGACGCCGACGAGAACATCGGCTGTGTGGTGATCACCGGCAGCGACAAGGCTTTCGCCGCCGGCGCCGACATCGGCGCGATGAAGGACTGGAGCTACATGGATGTGTACAAGAGCGAGTACATCACGCGCAACTGGGAGCGCTTGCGCTCGGTGAGAAAGCCGGTCATCGCCGCGGTCGCGGGCTACGCCCTCGGCGGCGGCTGTGAACTGTCGATGATGTGCGATTTCACCATCGCCGCGGAGACGGCGAAGTTCGGCCAGCCCGAGATCAAGCTCGGCGTGATACCCGGCGCGGGAGGCACGCAGCGCCTGCCGCGCGCGGTATCGAAGTCCAAGGCGATGGACATGGTTCTGACCGCGCGCATGATGGACGCAGCCGAAGCCGAGCGCGCCGGACTGGTGTCGCGCGTGGTGCCGGCGGACAAGCTGCTCGAAGAGGCCTTCGCCGCCGCCAACCAGATCTGCGAATACTCGCTGCCCGTCGTGATGGCGGCCAAGGAATCGGTCAACCGCGCTTATGAAAGTACGCTCAACGAAGGCATACTGTTCGAGCGGCGCGTGTTCCATTCGCTGTTCGCCACCGAGGACCAGAAGGAGGGCATGGCGGCTTTCGTCGAGAAGCGCAAGCCGAAGTTCAAGCACAGGTAAGCAGTCTTCGACCAAAGTCGCAGCACGCGCATTCGAGCGACGCTGCGGCGATCGCCTCCGGCTTTATTGCCGCCGCCGCGCCTATCTGGACACACCCAGGCCCTGCATGAATCGGCCCCGGATCTTGGCCGCGTCACGCTCGGTCACACCGGCAGGCGGCTGCGCATCGGTGCGCGCCGCGATGAACCAGGGACCCTCTGCCTTCAGCGCGGCATCGACCAGCCGGTCATAGTGCGCCTCGTCCGCCGCCCAGGCGCTCTGCGCCAGGCCCGCGCCCTTCGCCATCGCGACCAGGTCGGTGCGGTAGGACGTGAGCGTAGGCTGCGAGCCCGTGATCTGATAGACGCCGTTGTCGAACACGACGATCGCCAGATTTTTCGGGGCATGCATCGCGACGGTGCCTAGCGCCCCCAGCTGCATCAACAGCGAACCGTCGCCCTCGAGCGCAAACACCCGGCGCTGCGGCTGGGCCAGCGCGACGCCGAATGCGATCGGCACGGCCAGGCCCATGCTGCCGAGCATGTAGAAGTTCTGCGGCCGCTGGCCGCTCGCCCAAAGGTCGAAGTGGGTGTGGCCTATCCCGCCGACGACAGCCTCTTCGTGAACCAGCTTTTCCACCAGGCGCCGGCACAGATCCGAGCGGTTCATCAGTTTTGCGCTGTCGCGGCTGGCCGATTTCATTTCATTTGCAGGCATGGTGGTCCTCATTTCCTTGCTGTTTTTTTCGTCAGGAGCGGGGACAGGATCATCGCCGCCGGCGCCTGGGTCGCGAACGCCTGCCTGATCATGCTGTCGACGATGAACTCCACATCCTCGAGGCGGGTGATCGCATGGTGTTCGATGCCCAGCGACTCGAGCACCGGCCGCATGGTGCGGCAGACCATGGCCTGCCCGAGCTGGAAGTCGCCCAGCGTGCCGCGCTCCGAAATCATCATCAGCACGGGTATCTGGAAGGGCACGGCCAGCGAAGCGAGCACATTCGGCAGGGTGGCAAAGCCGCTGGTCTGCATCAGCACGATGCCGCGCCGTCCGCCCATGTAGGCGCCGGCGACGATACCCACCGCCTCTTCTTCGCGCGCCGGACTCAGCACGGCAAAGTAATCGTCGGCGTGCAATCGCTTGATCAGGGGCGCCAGCACCTTGTCCGGCACATAGGCAATCAGCTCGACCTTGTTTGCCTTGAGCACGCGCACGACGATCTCGTCCCACGCTTCGGATGGCGCACGCGCGGCATTTTCTACCGACATCTCACTTCTCCTCGCAGTCACTTGAACGGCAACGGTCAGGGTGCCGGCGCACGCGCCCGACTATCCCGGCAACGATACTCCTGCCCCCTCTAGCCCCCTTCGATCTTGGGAATGAAGTAGATTTCGCTGCCCGGGTGCACCGGGTGGAAATAGGCGACCTCGTGAATCTCGCCGTCGATGGCGACGCTGGTCTCCTCCTCCAGGTGCTCGCCCAGGCCGGGGTAGCGCCGGTCCAGCACACGGATGACGTCGAGCAGCGTCCGCGCCTCGATCTCGAATTCCTTCACGCCGCCGGTGTAATGCCCGCTGTGGCTGCTGATGAGTACCACGCGCACCGGCGCCCCGCCCAAGTCCCTACTTCCCCGGCGCCGTATGAATCGCGGCCAGAACCTTGGGCGGCGACATGGGCAATTCAGTCATGCGCCTGCCGATCGCATTGTTGATCGCGTTGGCGACCGCCGCCATGACCGGGACGATGTTCACCTCGCCCGCCCCTTTCGCGCCAAAGGGGTGGTTCGGGTTCGGCACCTCGACCAGCACCGTCTCTATCATCGGCAGGTCGGATGCGACCGGAATCCGATAGTCGAGGAAGCCCGCGTTCAACAGGTGCCCGGCATCGTCGTAGACATACGCTTCGTTCAGGGCCCAACCGATACCCTGCACGGCGCCACCCTCCATCTGCCCCTCGACATAGCTGCGATGTATCGCCCGTCCCACGTCCTGCGCGACGACGAAGCGCAGGATCTTCACGCTGCCCGTCTCCGTGTCGACCTCGACATCGCACAATTCGCTGGCGAAGCCCGGCGCCGCGCCGCCTGCGTTGACCGAGGCCTCGGCGCCGATCGGCCCGCCGGTCAGCGCCCTCTTGGCGGCAATGGCCTTGAGCGACAAGGGCTCGTGCTTGCCCGCGCCTGCGCGTCTGGCACTGCCGTCCTCCCAGCTCACCTGGTCCTTTTCCACGCTCCAGATCATCGCGGCGCGCGCGCACAATTCGGTGATCACTTTCCTGCACGCCTCGACCACGGCGATGCCGGTGGCGTAGGTGACGCGCGAGCCGCCCGTCACATGGGTGTAGCCGATCGACGCGGTATCGGCCACGATGGCGCGCACATCCTCGTATTCGATGCCCAGGGTCTCGGCCGCCATGATCGCCATCGACGCGCGCGAACCGCCGATGTCCATGCTGCCGGTTGCGACGACCACCGTCCCGTCCTCGTTCACGTGCACCGTCGCGCTCGATTCGCCGCCGTTGTTGAACCAGAACCCCGAAGCCACCCCGCGCCCCTGGTTCCTGCCCAGCGGCGCCGCGTAGGCTGGATGGGCGAGCAGTGCCTTGAGGGTCTCGGCGCAACCGTCGTGCGCATGCTTGGGCCCCCAGACCGTGGGCGTTCCCGTCCTGCACGCATTCACCAGCCTGAACTGCAGCGGATCCATGCCGATTTTGGCCGCGACCGCGTCCATGACGCTTTCCACCGCGTATGCCGAGATGGGCGAGCCGGGCGCGCGATACGCGGCCGACTTGGGCCGGTTGCAGACCACGTCGTAGCCTACCGAGCGCACATTCGGGATGTTGTAGGGCGCGAATCCGCACATGGTCGCGTTCATCACCGGCGAGCCCGGGAATGCGCCCGCCTGGAACTTGAACACGCCGTCGGCGGCGACGAGCTTGCCGTCCCTCTTGACCCCGATCCTGACCGTCATGGACGCCCCGGAGGTCGGGCCGGTGGCCTTGAATACGTCCTCGCGGCTCATCATGATTTTCACCGGGTGGCCGCTCTTGCGCGAGAGCGCGGCTGCCAGCGGCTCGACATAGATGACTGTCTTGCCGCCGAAGCCGCCGCCGATCTCGGCCGGATGCACCAGCACGTCGCCGATGTTCATGTCGAGCAGGCGCGCGGTGAACGCGCGCACCACGAAGTGCCCCTGGCTCGCCGCCCAGATTTCCCCCTGGCCCTTGTTGTCGAAGCGCGCGAGGCAGGCGTGCGGCTCGATGTAGCCCTGATGCACCGGCGCCGTCTTGAAGTTCATTTCCACGATCTCGTCGGCCGCGGCGAATCCGGCGTCCAGGTCGCCGATGCTGAACTCGATACGCTTGGCAATATTCGAAGCTTCGTTCGGCGGCGGATCGATGCCGCGGGTGATCATGTCCTCGAACAGCAGCGGTGCACCCGGCTGCATCGCCTCATCTACGTCGATGACATGCGGCAGCACTTCGTAGTCGACCTCGATCAGGCGCAGCGCCGCCTCGGCGATGATCTTGCTGGTCGCAGCGACGGCGGCGAGGGCATGACCTTCGTAAAGGACTTTCTCGCGCGCCATGACATTGCGCGTCATGTGCCAGAAGTTGATGGCAACGCGCTCGGGGCCGACGAACTCGTACTTCTGTTCGGGAAAATCCGCCGAAGTGATCACCGCCTTGACGCCGGGCAGCGCGCTCGCCTTCGAGCTATCGATCGAGCGGATGCGGGCATGGGCATGCGGCGAGCGCAGGATGGCGCCCCAGAGCATGCCCGGCAGGGCGTAGTCCGCTCCGTAGCGGGCGAGGCCCGTTACCTTGGGCACCCCGTCCGGGCGCACCGGGCTGGTGCCGACTATCTTCAGGGTTCTGTCGCCGCGTCCCTCGGCCTCGGGCTTGATCACTTTGGTGTCCATGTTCAGCCTCCCCGCATTTCGCGTGCCGCATCCAGCACCGCTTCGATGATCTTGTTGTACCCCGTGCAGCGGCACAGGTTGCCCGCGAGCCAGAAACGCACTTCTTCCTCGCTCGGATCGGGGTTGCGCTCGAGGAGCGAGCGCGCCGCAATCAGGATGCCCGGCGTGCACACGCCGCACTGCAGCGCGGCGTGCTCGAGGAACTTGCGCTGCAGGGGATGCAGGCTGGTGCCTTCGGCCATGCCTTCTATGGTCTGGATGGACTTGCCCCGTGCTTCGACGCCGAGCACGAGGCAGGAACACACCAGGCGTCCGTCCAGCGTTACGCTGCAGGCGCCGCAATCGCCCGTGCCGCAGCCTTCCTTGGTGCCGGTGTGGTGCAGTTCGTCGCGCAGCACCTCGAGCAGCGTCTGCTGCGTTTCGCATAGAAATTCGACATCGTTTCCGTTGAGCGTCGCGCTTACGTGATGCTTGGCCATCAGCCCTTCCTCCTTGCTCTATCGAGCGCAATGCCGGCGGCGCGCCGCGCAAGTACACCCGCGACTTCGACGCGGAATTCCCGGGTGCCGCGCTTGTCGGCTATGGGCCGGCAGGCCGCGCTCGCGGCCGCGGCCAGGCGCCCGAGCGCCCCTTCGTCGACTTTGCTGCCGATCAGCGCGGCCGCCGCCTCGGGCACCAGCAAGGCGCGCTCGGCCACGGCGCCCAGGCTGACCCGCGCATGCGTGCAGACCCCTGTTTCATCCAGCGTGAGATTGACCCCGGCGCCGACGACAGCGATGTCCATCTCGGTGCGCGGGGTGAAGCGCAGATAGGCGTCACCCGATCGCGCCGGGCGCGGCGGCAGGAAAAGCGAGACGACGATCTCCCCGTCGGCGAGCGTGGTCCTGCCCGGCCCTGCGGGGATGTCCTCGACGCGCGCCTCGCGCGTGCCGCCTGGCCCCACGATGCGCGCCACCGCGCCGGCGGCGATGAGGGCGGGTACGCTGTCTGCCGCAGGCGAGGCGTTGCACAGATTGCCGCCCACGGTCGCGCGTCCCTTCACCTGGACCGAGCCGATCAGCTTGACCGCGTCGGTCACGCCGGGCCATTCCCGCGCAAACGCCTGGTGTTCTACCAGCTCCATGCAGCTGGCGGCCGCGCCGAAGCGAAATCCGCCGTTCTCCGCGACGATCGTAGTCATTTCCACGATGCCCTTGATATCGACCAGCAAGCCCGGCACAACGCGCCCGGCACGCATCTGTATCAGCAGATCGGTGCCCCCGGCCAGCACCCGCGCCTGCCCGCCTGCGCCCGCGAGCAGCGCAACTGCGGCCTCCAGCGTCTTCGGGGCCTCATAAAGAATTTCGCTCATGTCTTTCCCTGAAAGTTGTTCCACCCATTATCCAGTGTTGCGTGACTCCATGACAAATTTTCGAATGACCGTCCCCCGCCCGGCGGTTCGCGCCTGTGCGCCGTGGGCATGGTCACGCGCGGTTCCACTGTATTTTACCCAAACTATCCTGCCGGGTTCCCTGGAGGCGGCCATTTCCCGCAAGGCGCCTGCTTGCAGCCGCGCGCTGCCGGCCACACGAATGGCGTGTCGCCGCGTGCATCGCTGCATCTGATTGCGATGGCAACCGTGTCATTCGTCGGCATTTGTCGTTGCTCGGCCAGAAGCGGTCCGCGAAGATTATCTTCTATATAATGGCCCGGTCATCGCGCCGGGAAGCCCGGATAAACGAGCCGACAGTCCATTGATTTTCCTGTTACCGCGCAACAGCGAATATTCGACTTTGTTTTGCCGACTGATCCACCAAGAGGAGAACATCATGAAATTCCAATCCCTGGTCGCAGCTGCCGTTTCCGCAATGGCGCTGGTCGCCGCGATGATGCCCGCCGCGGCAACTGCCGCAGCCGATATTCCGTGCAACACTGCAAGGCTGATCGTGCCGTGGAAGGCGGGCGGCGCCACCGACGTGATTTACCGCATCATGGCCAACGCGGTGAACGAAAGCGGCGGCAAGCCCGGACTGCAGGTCGTGAATGTCAGCGGCCAGGGCGGCAACAAAGGCGCCAAAGAAGCGCGCGAATCCAAGAACGACGGCTGCACGCTGTTCGCCATCCACCAGAGCGCGATGTCCAGCTACTTTACCGGCCGCGTGGACTTCAGTTTCGAAGCCTTCGAGCCGGTGGCAAACATGACCCGGACCCCGGGCTTCATGGGTGCGGCAGTAAAAACACCCTGGAAAGATCTGAAGGAACTGATTGCCGACGCGAGGAAGCGTCCGGGCCAGATACTCGCCGGCGGCACCCTGGGCTCGACCAGCCAGTTCTTTTTCCTGCTGATCGAAGACGCGACGGGCGTGCAGTTCAAGCACGTGCCCTATGAGGGCGACGCCGATCGCATGACCGCCCTGCTGGCCGGCAACATCGATCTGGCCGAGACCAACCTGACTGCCGCCGGCAGCCATATGAAGGCCGGCACGATGAAGGTGCTGGGCTTTTCGGGACCGGAGCGCACCTTCCTGAAGGATGTTCCCACGTTCAAGGAACAGGGCATCGACATGAATTACGGCGTGGAGCGCGGCATCGTACTGCCCAAGGGCACTTCGCCCGAGGTCATCAAACACTGGGAGACCGCGCTGCTAAAAGCATGCAAGGACCCGAAGGTCGCGGAGGCGCTGATCAACAAGGGAACCATCGCGATTTGCGAGGGCTCGGCGCAATACGGTCCCTACATCAAGGCAACCTTCGACAAATGGAAGGCCATCGCCAAGAAGGTCGGCGTCTACAAGCGCACGGACTAGCAAGAAGCAATAAGCGGCCTCCTCTCGTATCGTTCGAGGGGGGCTGGCTCTGTTCCATCAGTTTGCCAATCGGGGAATTACTGCCATGGCCCGCTTGAACACGGACACGGTGTGCGCGATCGTCATTTTGGCGGCGGGCGGCGTCTTCTTCTGGGCGACCTTCCATATTCCGAAAATGGGCTACGCATCGCTGGGCGCCGAGGTCTGGCCGCGGGTGGTTCTGGTGCTGCTGTTTGCGCTTACCTTCGCCTATTTGTTTCAGTCCTTGAAGCGGGGGCCTGACGAAAAGGGCGAAGGCGGCGGGGTGATGGGCTGGATCGGCCGCTATCAGAACGCGCTATGGTGCTATGCGCTGTTCGGGGGCTTTCTGTACACGCTGAACTACCTCGGCATGCTGATCGGCGGAACGCTGTTCGTATTCCTCACGCTGACGGCCCTGGGCGAGCGTACGCTGCGCGCGCACGCGGTGCACGCAGCGGTTGCCTTCATCTCCATCGCTTTCATGTGGTCGATCTTCACCTACGGGCTCAAGGTCATCCTGCCCCAGGGCGAAATTTTCTCCGCCTGGTAAGCAAGGCAAAGGACTGCGCGCCATGATGTGGGAGAATTTCACCGAAGCCCTGTACGCGGTCTTCCAGTTGAAGACCATGCTGTTGATGTTCCTGGGCACCGGCGCAGGCCTGATCGCAGGGGCGATCCCGGGTTTCACCATAGCCATGGCGGTGATCCTTACGCTGCCCTTTACCTTCGCCATGCCGCCCTTGCAGGGCCTGGCGACGATGATCGGGGTGTTCGTCGGCGGACTCTCGGGCGGTCTGATGTCGGGCATACTGACCGGAATTCCCGGAACTCCGTCCTCCATCGCCACCACGTTCGACGGATTCCCCATGGCGCGCGCGGGCAGGCCCGGGCTGGCGCTGGGTCTGGGCGTCTGGTCCTCGTTCTTCGGCGGCTTGATCAGCGCAGTGGCCCTGGTGCTGCTGGCGCCGCTGTTGGCCGATTTGGGGCTGGAATTCGGGCCCTGGGATTACTTCTCGCTGGTGCTGTTTGCGCTGACGATCACGGCCAGTCTGGCCGGAACGAATATGCTGAAGGGACTGATCGCCGGCGTCGTCGGCCTGCTGATCAGAACCATAGGCGAGGACGACATCAACGGTATTGCGCGTCTGGACTTCGGCATGGAAAGCCTGAAGTCGGGCTTTCAGTTCCTGCCGGTGCTGATCGGGCTGTTCGCCTTCGGCCAGCTGCTGAGCGACGTCAAGGACCGCGTACAGGCCAGGCAGCCCTTGATGAAGGACACCGGGGTGGCGGTCAAGGTCGAGCACCTGGAGGCGATCAAGACCATATTCCGCAGTTGGATCAACCTGCTGCGCTCGTCTTTCATCGGCATTTTCGTCGGCGTGCTGCCGGCGGCGGGCGGATCGATTTCCAACATCCTTGCCTATGACCAGGCGAAAAAAGCGTCGAGGACGCCGGAGAAATTCGGCACCGGCATCGCCGACGGCATCATTGCGCCGGAGAGCGCGAACAACGCCACCGCCGGCGGCGCGCTGATGATCCTGATGGCCCTGGGCATACCCGGCGACCTCGTCGCCGCCGTGATGCTGGGCGCGCTCCTGATCCACGACGTGGCGCCCAGCCCCACTTTCATTACCGAAAACGCGGTGCTCGCCTACGGCATTTTCATTGCGTTTTTCATCGCGCACCCGATCATGATCATGTTGCAGGCGGTCTGCCTGCGCGGCTTCCTGCTGGTCACCCGGGTGCCGATGTATACGCTCGCCGCGGTGATCCTGGCCTACTGCGCGATCGGCGTGTTCGCGCTGGAGAACTCGACCCACGACCTGTGGACGGTGCTGATATTCGGCGTGCTCGGTTACGCGATGCGGGTGTTGCGCTTTCCGATCGCGCCGATGATTCTGGGCGTCGTGCTCGGCAACATGGCCGAGCTCAACCTGTCGCGCGCCTACGCCACCGCGAGCGACATGACCATGTTCGTGACTTCGTTCGCGCTGCGGCCGTGGTCCGCGTTCTTCCTCCTGCTCGGCGTTTTCTCCGTCGGCTTCCCCTGGTATCAGAAGGAGTACGGCAGGAAGAAATGGACGCTGGTCTATATCCCCGCGATGGCGGCTGCCCTCGCCTTGCCGATGTTCTTCATGCAGGGGTCGGTACGCACCTTCGTGGCCGCGGCGTTGCTGGCATGGGCCGCCTATGCGCTGTGGAAACGGCACGCCGGGGGCTGGAAGCTCGAGGCCCAGGAAGACCATATAGCGGCGATGAAGGAGTAGGCCCGGCGACACTTGCCGGAGAGCCTGGATCGATTTCCAGGCGCGGCTTCCCCAATAACAGCCCTGCCAGAGTAGCCCTCCCGCCGCTTGTCGGCACGCCCCCCAGGCTAGGAGCCTATTTCAAAATTAGGGGACCCCCCTCATACTCGCCCAAATCAGGGGCCATATCGTTGATTCCGAAATGGCCTCTAAGTCTTCTTTAAATCCACGACCGCCTGCTTGACGTCGCCGAGGCCTTTTTGCGCCTGTCCGGTAATCTGTTTGGAAAGCCCCTTGATTTGTTGTTCCTTGCTTCCGACCAGCTTGCCCGCTTGTTCCTGGACTTTGCCGACAACGTCCTTCGCCGTGCCCTTCACTTGGTCTTTGTTCATGTACGCTTGCTCCTGTTGCATGAGCCACACTCGGCTCGATAGAAGAAATTGGGGGCTATATCCTGCCTAGCACCAGCAAAATCAACACGATCAGCAATATCAGGCCAACTCCGCCGCTGGGACCATAGCCCCATTGCCTGCTGTGGGGCCAGGTCGGAATCACGCCGAGCAGCGCTAGTACCAGGATGACCAGAAGTATCGTTCCGATGCCCATTGGGTTCTCCGCTATTGGACTTGCTGCCGCGCTCCCTGAACACGGCTCCAGATAGCAGATGCTAAGTCTTTGCGCACGGTACCGATGTGCGCTGGCGTACATAAACGCGCAATTCTTTAAAGACCGGGCGCTGCGCCTGGTTGCTGGCGATCGTCATCGGCGGGCAGGTAGCGCCTGTCTGGTTTCGTTTGGCCGGACGGAAAGCTCATAGGGCGGCAAGCGGCCGTAATCCTTCTTTAGCAGCGCGTAGCACTCGCATACGCGCTTTTCCAGCTGTGCGCGATTGGGTCCCTTGATATGGCCGCGGCTGTAGTCCTCGGCCGGCAATGCCGCGAGAAGATGGTGTTGCTGCGGTGAATGCGGTGAGGTCATCGCGGTCGTGTGGTCGTGTCCGCCATACAGCTCAGGCACTATGCGAAAGCAGCGAATTTCGGGAATGCGCCAGATTGAGGAAACGCACCTCCTGGAATTTACATCATATGTGCGATATCGCACAGAGTCGGCTGTGGCGGCGGCGGACAATTCAAGTCCCTCCCCGCCAATCGTTCCTCCTCCTTGATCGTTTGGCGGATTCCAGCCCCCGGGTAGGCTTGCTTCCGGGGGCTGTTTTCTTCGCGTGGGCCAGGTTGCACGAGCGCACCCCCCTACTTGGGTCCGCTTTCCGGCGAGCGCCCCGGCTTTCGCTCCAGTGGCCGAGCCGGGATGACAGGCTTTGCCTCAAGCACCAATTCCATAAAAAATACGCAGGTGTCCGCGACGCCGACTGGCGTCCGATTCGGGGCTCACCAGGACCCCTGCGTCAAAAATGGTTTCAGGGATCATCCACCAACGAGCCTAAACCTGGGCCCCGCCGGGTTGCGCGTCAGCACCCGCACTCACTTCGAGCGTCCGTCGAACATATTGACCGGAACAGACTCAAGATCGATTCCCTCCAGGCAGCGTATGTTGATTGCCGCCATGGCATTGCCCTTGGGGTCGACACCTTCCCCATACGGATGCATGCCGCAGGTCGGGCAGAATCGGTGTTTGATGACGTGCTTGTTGAAGGTGTAGCTCCTTGCCGCATCTTCAGCTGAGAGCAAACGCATCTTTTCGCGCGGCACAAACCACAGCAGCGAACCCTTGCGCTGACAGATCGAGCAATTGCACGCCATTGCGCCAGTGATGTCACCCTCAACTTCAAACGAGATTCGCCCGCAATGGCAACTACCTTTATGCATCACCATGCTTCTCCTCCGGTCTAAGCTCGCAAGTATTGCTAATGGCGAGTCGCGGATCCGGACGTCCAGACGGTCCAAGGTCCGCTCTCCAACGCGCGCTCAGGCGCCATCATGCGTAGTCCTCGCCTGGATCTGCGTGAACTCATCCAAACAGGGGCATTATAAAACCGAAGAAGCGGAGCCTGGCACACTCAAATTACGTTCAAGCCTTTGCTACTTCAAGCATGGCAAACACCATGGAAAACGAGAAAGGCAGCTGCACACTCACACGATAGAGGCACCAATTGGTGAGTCGTGCCGTCATCGCACATCGAGCGACTGCCATCGAAGAAAATCGCGATGGTCCGGTCGCATTGGCCTGTTCCCGGGCTGCCTGCGGCATTCTTCGGTACAGTTACGCCTCCGGCCGGGACGCTGCCTGGCCGACAGGGAGATTTCTTGACAATAAAGAAAATTACCGGCAACCCCGTCGGCCTCATCGCCTGGGTCTGCCTCGCGCATGTCGCGAGCATGCTGTGCTATGCGATCTACCCGACCCTGCTGCCGCAACTGCAGCTGGAATGGGGTGCAAGCAATTCCGCCGCGGGCCTGATCTCCGGCATGTTCTTCGCCGGCTACATGGCCTCGGTGCCGGTGCTGAGCGGCCTCACCGATCGCATCGACGCGCGCCGCGTGTATTTGTTCTCCAGCCTGCTCGCCGCCATCGGCTGCCTCGGCTTCGCACTGTTTGCCCAGGGTGTGTGGTCGGCAGCGCTGTTCCAGGGGCTGACCGGCGCGGGCATCGCCGGCACCTATATGCCCGGCCTGAGGGCGCTAACCGACAACCTCGCTGACAAGGCGCAGGGCCGCGCCGTGTCCTTTTACACGGCGGTGTTCGGCATAGGCGCGAGCTTCTCCATCCTGCTTGCGGGCGGGATCTCGTCGTCCCTGGGCTGGCGCTGGGCGTTTGGCTTGTGCGCGCTCGGCCCGCTCGCCGCCGGCCTGATGATTCTCGCCGCGTTGCCGCCCCGCCGCCCGCCTGCCGCCGGAACCAGGGCCTTGCTCGACTTGCGCCCGGTGCTCGCCAATCGCGCGGCGCGCGGCTATATATTCGGCTATACGGTGCACTGCTGGGAGTTGTTCGGCTCGCGCTCCTGGATGGTGGCGTTCTTCGTGTTCAGCCAGAGCCTGTCGGGGGGCGGCCTGTGGCCGTGGAGCCCGGTGCTGATCGCGGCCATCGCCAATCTGTTCGGGCCGGGCGCGAGCGTGCTCGGCAACGAGCTGGCGATGCGCTACGGGCGCAATCGCGTCGTGCCCGTGATCATGGTCTGCTCCGGACTGTGCTCCTGCCTGTTCGGCATGGCTTCGGGCATGCCCTGGTACGCGATCGTCGCCCTGTCGTTTGTCATGCTCAGCCTGCACATGGGCGATTCCTCGGCCCTGACCACGGGCATGGTGGCAAACTCCGATCCGACCATGCGCGGCGCCAGCATGGCGCTGCATTCCATGCTCGGCTTCGGCGCCGGCTTCATCGCGCCGCTCGCTTTTGGCGCGGTGCTGGACGCGGGCGGGGGCAACGCCAGCCCCGGTGCGTGGATGCTCGCCTACGCCAGCCTGGGCGTGCTCGGCGTGTTCGCGCCGCTCTTCCTGAAGCTGCGGTGAATCCGGCCGACAAACCCCTGGTGCGCGAGTGGGCGGTCCTGCTGGTGCTCGCGGGCGTGCAGATCAGCCACATACTGGACTTCATGATCCTGATGCCGCTGGGGCCGCAGTTCATGCGCATGTTCGCGATCGGCCCGACGAAATTCGGCTTGCTCGTGTCGGTTTACACCTTCTCCGCGGCCGCGGTCGGATTCGCCGCGGCGTTTTTCATCGACCGCTTCGACCGCAAGCAATCGTTGCTGATCCTGTATGCCTGCTTCGGCGCGACCACGCTGCTCGCCGCCTCCTCAGAAAGCTATGCCATGCTGCTCGCGGCGCGGGCGATGGCGGGCGCTTTCGGGGGCGTGCTCTCGGCAATCGTATTCGCCATCGTCGGCGATCTGATTCCGGAGGGCCGCCGGGGCGCGGCCCTGGGCGTCGTCATGTCCTCCTTCTCCATCGCGGCGACGGTCGGCGTGCCGGTCAGCCTGTCGCTCGCCACGCAGTTCACCTGGCGCGCGCCCTATTTCTTTCTGGCCGGCTTGTGCATCATCGTCTGGAGCGGCGTGCTGTGGCTGCTGCCGTGCATGCGCGGCCACCTGAACGCCGCGCGCTCGCGCCGCCCGCTCTCGCGGGCGCTGGAGGTGTTTCGCGAGCCGAATCTGCGCCGGGCGTTCCTGTTTTCGGCCACGCTGTTTTTTTCCGGTTTCGCCGTCATCCCGTTCATCAGCCCCTATATGGTGGCCAATGTCGGGGTGAGGGAAGCGCAGCTGCCGCTGCTGTATCTGGTCGGCGGAATGCTTACGCTCGCCATGGTGCGGCTGGTGGGGCGCTTGACCGACCTGCACGGCAAGCAGCGCGTGTTCACACTGGTAGCCTGCGCCTCGGCGCTGGCGATGCTCAACCTCACCCACCTGCCGCGCGTGCCCATCTATCTTGCGATCGCCTCCTCGGCATTCATGATGTGCATGATGTCCGGGCGCTTCGTTCCGGCGATGGCGCTGATGACCTCGAGCGTGGCGCCGCGCCTGCGCGGCAGCTTCATGAGCTTCAATTCGTCCGTGCAGCAGTTCGCCTCGGGTACGGCGACATTTGGCGCGAGCCTGGTCATCGGCAGAAGCGCGGCGGGCGAACTGACGCACTACGGCACGGTGGGCATACTCGCCGCAGCAGCGACGCTCGCCAGTATTTATCTGGCACGGCGCATACGCGCCGCGGCCGACTGAGCGCCAGGAACAACGGGGTCGGAGCAACTTTTCGCTGCCGCTGCGATTAATGGAATAATGGCGTCGGACCAAGTCACTCAGACCCCATAACTTCACCAGAATCCGGCAATTTCCGCACTATCCATCGAGGAGGACGCACTATATGGAAAAGATCTGGCTCAAGCACTATCCCGCCGGCGTGCCCGCCGAAATCGACCCCGACAAATACCAGTCGATCCGCGACCTGTTCGATGAAAGCGTGGCCAACTACGCCGAGCGCCCGGCCTACCATTGCATGGGCAGGGAAATCAGCTTCGCCGACGTCGATCGCATGTCGGCGGCCTTCGGCGCCTGGCTGCAGTCGCGGGGCCTGCACAAGGGCGATCGTGTGGCGCTGATGATGCCCAACGTGCTGCAGTATCCGGTGGCGCTGTTCGGCGTGCTGCGCGCGGGCCTGGTGGTGGTGAACGTTAATCCGCTGTACACGCCGCGCGAGCTCGAGTACCAGCTGGTCGATTCTGGCGCCAAGGCGATCGTGATCCTTGAGAACTTCGCGCATACGCTGGAGCAGGTCATCGCGAAGACCGAGGTGAAGCAGGTCGTGGTCGCGGCGATGGGAGACCTGCTGGGCGGGGTGAAGGGCGCGCTGGTGAATTTCGCCGTGCGCAACGTAAAGAAGATGGTGCCGGCGTTCGAGTTCGACAACGCCGTGCGCTTCAACGACGTGCTGCGCGCGGCCGCTCAGATGACGCTCGAACGCGTCGAGATCAAGCCCGACGACATCGCCTTCCTGCAGTACACCGGCGGCACCACCGGCGTGTCCAAGGGCGCGATGCTGCTCAACCGCAACATCACCGCCAACCTCACCCAGGTCGACGCCTGGCTGGACCCGTTTTTGACCGAATACGACCGCAAGCACTACATCATCATCACCGCGCTGCCGCTGTATCACATTTTTTCGCTGACGGTGAACTGCCTGATGATGCTCAAGATCGGCGGCAAGAACGTGCTGAGCGTGAATCCGCGCGACACCGCCGGCTTCGTCAAGGAGCTGGCCAAGCACAAGTACACCACCATCACCGGGGTCAACACCCTGTTCAACGCACTGATGCACCATCCGGACTTCGAAAAGCTCGATTTCAGCGCGCTGCGCATTTCCAACGGCGGCGGCATGGCGGTGCAAAGGGCGGTGGCGGAGAGATGGAAGAAAATTACCGGTGTCACGCTGACCGAGGGCTACGGCCTCACCGAGACCTCGCCCGTCGCCACCACCAATCCGCCCGACCTGAAGGAGTTCAACGGCTCGATCGGGCTGCCCGTGTCCTCCACCGAGATTTCAATCCGCGACGACGCCGGCAAGGAACTGCCGCTGGGCGAGCCGGGCGAGATCTGCATCCGCGGGCCGCAGGTCATGGCCGGATACTGGCAACAACCGGAAGAGACCGCGAAGGTGATGACTGCGGACGGCTATTTCCGCAGCGGCGACGTCGGCATCATGGACGAGATGGGTCACACGCGCATCGTCGACCGCAAGAAGGACATGATCCTGGTGTCCGGCTTCAACGTGTATCCGAATGAAATCGAAGGCGTGGTGATGATGCTGCCGGGGGTGGTGGAGTGCGCCGCGGTCGGCGTGCCCGACGAGCATTCGACCGAAGCGGTCAAACTGTTCGTGGTGCGCAAAGACCCGGATTTGTCGGAGAAGGAAGTGCGCGAGCACTGCCATCAGAACCTGACCGGCTACAAGTGCCCCAAGTACGTCGAGTTCAGGACGGAACTGCCCAAGACCAATGTGGGAAAAATCCTGCGGCGGGCGCTGCGCGACGCAAAAGCCGCCTGACAACGTCGGTTGCGGATCAATGCAATATAGAGCCGGGCTAGCTCTATTGCCGGACCGCGGAGCAGGGCGATTACGCCCGGCGCAATTGGGTTAGCGACGAGGCATCGACCGCCTAGACTATCGGGGTCGAGCCGTAATCCGGGGGATTGGTCCGGCCTTTGGTCCTGCTCAGGCAGGCTTCGATCGACTCGAGCAGCTGGTCGCGCGTCACCGGTTTGGTAAGGTAATCCGCTGCGCCCAGTTCCACCGCCTTGGCCATGGTGTCGCCGTCGCTGCGGCCGGAGAGCAGTATTACCGGAATCGAAGCAGTTTCCTCGTCCCCGTGCAACAAGCGCAACAACTCGAAACCGTCGAGGAAGGGCATGTTGAGATCGGAAACGACCAGGTCCGGTGTTTGTTCGAGCAGCGCCCTTCCCCCCGTGACACCGTCTTCGGCGACCCGCACCTGGTAGCCTGCCGCCGCCAGATGAATTCGCAACAAATCGCGAAAGCCGACGTCGTCGTCGATGATGAGAATCCGCGTTTTCCTGTCGCTCTGCATCGCTTGCCTTGGTTCGGGCGGGACGCCCGACGGAAAATCATTTTATATGAAATCCCTGTGCCCCAGATTGACTATTCTCAATTGCGCGCTTGCGCCTGGCAGGTCCCAGACTTGCGCCATCGCGCCGGGGTGTGATTGAACCGCACTGCCGCCGTGAGCGCGCTCGTCGTGTAATATCGCGGGGCGCAGCGCCCCGGGCAACGCGTTTCGCCGACTCAGGGGAGCATGAGTGCGGGGCAGGGCGAGGGGCACTACTTTCCATGCCCCGGCCCCTGTGATTTGCAACCGATCCTTCAGGACATTGCGTGCAGACCAATCAGTTCAAGGGCGTGCTGGTCATGCTGATCACCGTGCTCATTTGGGGCGGTACCTTCCCGGTGGCGAAAGCCGCGCTGCTGAGCCTGGACGCGTTCTGGATGTCGAGCATCCGCTACAGCGTCGCGGCGCTGGTGCTGCTCGCCCTGCTGTACTGGCGCGAGGGCGCCGGCGCGCTGCGCTACCACGGGAAGTTGCTGCCTGCATCGTTTTTCGGCGTCCTGGGTATCACCGGCTTTTCCGTGCTGGTATTCGTCGGCCTCGCGCGCTCGAGTCCGGAGCATGCCGCCATCATCATGGCGCTGCAAGCGCCGATCGTGGCGTTTGTGCACTGGGCGCTGAAGGGGACGCGGCCGGCGAACTTCACTTTGGCCTGCGTCAGCATCGCCATTTTCGGCGTGTTCCTGGTCATAAGCAAAGGCGACCCGGCCAGCATTGCCTCCAGCGGCAGCTTTCTTGGCGACATTCTGGTTTTTCTCGGCGCCATGTGCTGGATCAGCTACACCATAGGCGCGGTCAGCTTCCCCGGCTGGTCGGCGCTGCGCTTTACCACGCTCACCTGCCTGCCGGGGACGGTGGGAATATTCCTTGCGACCGGGATCGCGACCCTGAGCGGCCATGCGAGCGTCCCGGCCGCAGCGACGGTGATCGCCGTCGGCTGGGAACTGGCCTACCTGGCGCTGTTTACCGTGGTGCTGGCGGTGCTCTTCTGGAACATGGCCATCGGCTACCTCGGCGCGCTCAACGCCATGCTGCTCGGCAACCTGGTGCCGGTGGTGACCTTCGCCATCCGCATCCTGCAGGGACACCGCTTTGCGACGATAGAGCTCGCGGGCGCCGCTCTGGTGGTGGCGGCGCTGATCGCCAACAATCTTTATCTCAGGGGCAGGATCACCGCGGCTGCAGCTTGAGCGTGCCGAGCGATCCGTCGGCGGCATCGCCGCGCTTCATCGACATCGGGATGTATTCCACCCGCGACCAGCGCTCGGCGAAATTCCGATACAGCGGCGAGAGCAGATTGCCCGACTGACCGGTCGAGTGGATGTACACCGACTTGTCCAGGTCGGCCAGATCGTAGATCGCGCGCAGCGACGCGGCGTGGCGGCTGGCGAAAGGCGCGTACTCATTGGTGAGCGTATTGCGGCCGACGTCGATGGTGTAGGTATCCCCGGGTGTGGGCACGCGGATATCGAACAGCCTGGCGAGCTGCGCCTGGCGGCCGAACGGGCGGTGTTCGGACAGGGCGTAGTGCGCGTCGCCCCAGCGCCATTGCCTGCGATCTTCGCCGTAGCGCTGCCTCAGATCGGCCAGTGCCAGAGCCAGCGCCTTGGGCAGCAGGTCGGCGCAGGTCTCCTTTGCCGGCGTGTTCACATCGTCGCACCAACGGCCCTGGCCGCCGCTGTCGGCGAGCACGTGGACCATGAAGCCGGCGCGATGCGCCCAGGCGCCCTCGAACAGCTCGCCCAGTTCGTCGGCGTAGATCAGCCGCCCGAGTTCGCGCAGCCAGGCGCTGACGATCAGCGGTTCTGCACCGTCGACCGACATATTCGCATTCCAGCGGCGCAGCTGCTGCAGCACCTGCAGCGCCTCGGCATCCGCAGTCCGGGTCTTGAGCAGCAGCGGCAGGATTTCGCGCACCTGCAGCGATACCGTGTCGGCCTGGATTTTCGCAAAGCTTTGCAGGGTGTGCTTGGGCGTGGCGTCCAGCAGTTGCTGGATGCGCTCGGCGCGGTAGGGCAGGGACCACTCGCTGGTGATGTAGTGCGGGTAGTCCTTGGGCACGATTTTGTGATTGGCGGTGATGATTTCGCCCGAGGCCGGGTTGTAGCTCTGCGGCAGATCCTCGAAGGCGATGTAGCCGTCCCAGTCGTATTTCGCCTCCCAGCCCGGCGCGGGCGCCAGCCCTTTGAGATCGTTCCCGGGCTTGCGCACCGGCACGCGCCCGGGCGCGATGTAGCCGATGTTGCCCTCGGTGTCGGCATACAGCATGTTCTGCTGCGGCGAATGAAAATCGCGCGCCGCCGCGAGAAATTCGTTCCAGTTGTCGGCACTTGCCAACTTGCCCGCGGCCTGCATCGACAAATCGTCCTCGCGCAGCGTGGTCCAGGCGAATGCCAGCGCATAGTTTTGTGGCAGCGCAGCGGCGGCCGGTCTGAACACGTCGGAGATCAAGGGCCCGTGGCGCGAGGCGCGCACCGTCAGCGTCACGTCCGCCTCGCCCTTGACCTTGATCGCTTCCTCGCGCACGGTGAGTTTTTCCCAACCTTGCGGCGACAGCACCTGGCCGGCGCCATCCACGCGCTCTATATAGAGGTCCTGCACGTCCGGACCGGTGTTGGTGAAACCCCAGGCGATATGCCGGTTGCGTCCCAGCACCACGGCGGGCACCCCCGGAAGGGTCGCTCCCATCACTTCAAGGCCCGGTGCCGACAGATGCGCAAAATACCAGATTGCGGGCGCGGCCAGGCCCAGATGCGGATCGTTGGCGAGCAGCGGCTTGCCGCTTGCGCTGCGGCGGCCGGCGAGCACCCAGTTGTTGGACGCGCCGTCCTCGGTCACGCCGGGAAGCGCAAGTGCGGCGAGCTTGCCTGCATCGAGCCGGCGATACAAGCTGGTGAAATCGGCGATGGCGAGCGGCGCATCGCCCGGATAGGGCGGCAGGAATTCGCCGATCTGCGCGGCGGAAAGCTTTTTCGCTAGGCGCAGGCGCAGCAGTTCCGAGCGCCAGTTCGCGCCCAGGTCCCAGGCCATCATCTTGACCCAGGCGACCGAGTCCGCGCTCTGCCAGGGTTCGGGCGTGATTCCGGTGAGCAAAAACTCAGGTGGCAGCGGTCCCGAGCGTTGTGCGAGAAAAGCGTTGACCCCGGCGGCATAAGCGTCCAGCTGGCTGCGTGTGCTGGCGTCCAAAGCGCTCAGCGTTGCTGCGGCAACGCGGCGCACACCCAGGGTACGCAGGAACTTGTCCGCATCCAGGGTCGCCGCGCCCAGCGCTTCGGACAGGCGTCCGCCGGCGATGCGGCGGTTCATTTCCATCTGCCACAGGCGGTCCTGCGCGTGGACGAAGCCGAGCGAGAAATAGGCATCTTCGATGCTGGCGGCATAGATGTGGGGCACGCCGTGGCGATCGCGCAGGATTTCCACCGGTGCCTTGAGCCCGGAGAGCGCGAGCTTGCCGTCGAGCTGCGGCAGGGACTGGCGCAGCCAGGCGTAGCCCGCGGCGCCGGCCAGCAGCAACACGAGTATCAGCGCCGAGATAGTGCGCAATGCAACTTTCATGAGTTCGGTATTCCGTCGGAAGTACGGCAATGGGCGACAGGCTAGCATAAGCGCAGCTTATTCCTGCTGGCGAAACCGGCACGATTGGGCATTAGTAGGGATGCGCTGCTCCGGGAAGTTTGGTATAAACCTGTAACGCATCAGCAACGGAGTGCTTAATTTGCTCTATACCCTGCACGAAATGAGCCACGCCGCATTGGCGCCCTGGCAGATGTGGGCCAGCATGAACGCCAATATGTTCAGCCACCCGTTCAGCCCGCTGTTCTACTCGCCGCTCAGCCGCAAGATTGCCGCCGGCAGCGAACTCTTCGTCCGCGTCACCCAGCGTTACCAGAAACCCGAATTCGACATCAGCGAGGTCCGCGTCGAGGACAAGGCGGTCGCGGTCAGCGAAACCGTCGCGCTCGACAAGCCGTTCTGCCGCTTGCTGCATTTCGAGCGCGAGTTCGGCGCGCGCCGGGGTTCGAATCGGCGCGCCGACCCGAAAGTCCTGCTGGTCGCGCCGCTCTCAGGGCACCACGCGACGCTGCTGCGCGATACGGTGCGCACGCTGCTGCGCGATCACGACGTCTATATCACCGACTGGGTGGACGCGCGCATGGTCTCGCTGTGCCACGGGCCGTTCCATCTGCACGACTACATCGACTACATACGCGAGTTCATCGGCTTACTCGGACCCGAGGTGCACGTCATCTCGGTATGCCAGCCGACGGTGCCCGTGCTGGCGGCGATCGCGCTCATGGCCGAAGCGGAAGCACCGGTCCAGCCGCGTACCATGATCATGATGGGCGGGCCGATAGACGCCCGGCGCAGTCCGACCGCGGTCAACAACCTCGCCACGAATAAGCCGCTGTCCTGGTTCAAGGCCAACGTCATTCAGCGCGTACCGGCGAAATATCCGGGCGCCATGCGCCAGGTCTATCCCGGTTTCCTGCAGCACGCAGGCTTCGTCGCCATGAACCCCTCGCGCCATGCCGACGCGCACCGTGATTTCTACAATCATCTGGTCGAGGGCGACGGCGACTCGGCCGAGGCGCACCGGCGCTTCTACGACGAGTACAACGCGGTGCTCGACATGCCGGCCGAGTACTACCTGGACACGATCAAGACGGTATTCCAGGAATTCTCGCTGCCGAAGGGGCGCATGTTCGTGCGCGAGCAGCTGGTGCGGCCGCAGGCGATCAGCAAGACGGCCTTGCTGACGATCGAAGGCGAGCTCGACGATATTTCCGGAAACGGCCAGACCCAGGCCGCGCACGCGCTGTGCACCTCGATCCCGGCGAGAAAGCGCCAGCATCATCTTGCACCCGGCGTGGGGCATTACGGCATATTCAGCGGCCGGCGCTTTCGCGAGCAGCTCTATCCGCGCATACGCGACTTCATCCGGCGTCACGCCTGAGGCTGGGTCTTGCCGCAGCCGCGCACCATTCCCCAGTAGACCAGGAACACACCCCAGCCCGCGGCAGCGAGGGCTGCGCTACCTCGGCGGCGTGTACCTGGCGACCAGCTGCTCGATCGCGCCGAACAGGGAATGACCTTCGGCGTCGAGCATTTCGATGCGCACGCGGTCGCCGAATTTGAGGAAAGGCGTGAGGGGCTCGCTCGAAGCGATGGTCTCGAGTGCGCGTTTTTCGGCGATGCAGGCCGTGCCTGCGCTCTGATCCGCGTTGGACACTGTGCCCGAACCGACGATGGTGCCGGCCGCAAGCGGCCTCGTGCCCGCGGCATGCGCGATCAGCCGCGGGAAATCCACGCCCATGTCCACGCCGGCGTTGGGGCGCCCCAGTTCTTCGCCGTTGACCTGCACCAGCAGCGGCAGGCTCAGCTTGCTTCCATCCCAGGCAGGACCGAGCTCGTCTGGCGTCAGCGCCACCGGGGAAAAAGCGGAACTGGGCTTGCTCTGAAAGAAACCGAAGCCTTTGGCCAGTTCAGCCGGCGCCAGATTGCGCAGGGACAGGTCGTTGACCAGCATCAGCAGGCGCACGGATTCGCCCGCCTCTTTTTTCGGCAGGCCCATGGGCACGTCGCCGGTGATTACGGCTATCTCGGCTTCCAGGTCCAGACCCCAGTCTTCGTTCTCCAGCGGAATATCGTCGCAGGGACCGAGGAAGGCATCGGATCCGCCCTGGTACATCAGCGGATCGCTGCGAAACGACTTCGGCATCTCGGCGCCGCGCGCCTTGCGCAGTCTCTCGACGTGGCTGATGTAGGCGGAGCCGTCGGCCCACTGATACGCGCGCGGCAGCGGCGAGGCGCACTGCTTCGGATCGAAATCGAAGGCGCGGCTGCCGGGAGCGCGGTTGAGCGCGTCATAGCGGTCGGTGAGCTGCGGCGAGGCGTAGTTCCAGTCGTCCAGCGCCGCCTGCAGCGTGGGCGCGATGTCGTCGGCCTTGATTGCGTGCTTGAGATCGCGCGACACCACGATCAGCGTGCCGTCGCGGGTTTCGTCCTTGAGGGTGGCGAGTTTCATATCGGTTCAGTTTTTCGTGTGCAGCGGCATTCTAACCGTTTGTGCCCTGCGGCGGCCCCTCATGAGACGATCTGGACGCCGCGCCAGAATGCCACGTAACCAGCGATATTCGCCGCCGCCGGCTTGGGCACCGGGTAATACCAGGCGCCGTCCTTGTTGACCTGGCCGCCGACCACGATGTCGTAATAACTCGCCTCGCCCTTCCAGCCGCAGGTCGTATGATGATCGCTCGCGCGGAAATAGCGCATGTCCAGCGATTCCGGCGGGAAGTAGATATTGCCCTCCACGGTTTCAAAGCGCGCGGTTTGCGCAATCACGACATCGTTCCATACTGCTTTCGGCATGATCGTCTCCTCGTGTTAGGCCGAAGTTGCTTGAGTTCCAGATCGATCCGGTCCTCGGCAAATGCTGCTTTGGTGATTCCCTCAACGCGCGTCGTTGAGCCTCCAGTCGTAATCGAGGAATTCGAGACCGTAGTCGCCGCGCCGGATCCGCGCCTGCGCCTGCGGCGTATCTGCCAGGCGCTCGGCGTATCTGGCGAATGTCGCCGTGAGCGAGGCGAAGCCGGCGTGGCCCTGCTCGAAGTCCTTGCCGTACCAGTCGAACAGCTCGGATACGAGCAGGGTGTTGCGCTCGGCATCGTAGCGGTTGCGCGTACGGTCGGAGAGGAAGCGGCGCATGCCCTCTTCCAGTTGCGCATCCAGCCGCTCGGCGCTATAGGCCTCGTCGCGCAGCATCGGGCAGCCGATCGAGGCGCACACCAGCGCAGCGTGGATGCGCGGTTCGTCGAAGGCGCCGGGGGCGCGGATCATGCCCTGTTCGATGTCGTCGAGATGGCGTTCGCCGCCGAGCAGGACGAAGAACCTGCGTTTCCACGGCGACTGGAACACGCTGCCCAGATCATTGATCGACGCGAGCTCCGGGTACCTGGAGAGGATCAGTTCGACGGTGTAGGCGTTATAGGCGTTGATCAGAAACGCGAGCCGCTGCTGCCTGGTCCAGCCGCGGTACTCCGCCATGCTTACGGCGGACAGGCCCTCCAGATAGGCCTTGAGCCGCTGGTGCTCGGCCTGTACGCCGGCATAGCGCAGCTGCGATGCATTGCCGCCCTGAATCAGCACCACATTGTCTTTCAGCAGCGCGGTCCACGCCGCGTGACTGTGATCGAAAGCGTGTGCCGTGGCGGCCGTGAGCATGAGGACGAGGGCGGCGAGCCAGCGCTTCGAGGCTGGCGCCTTCATCCGCGCCGCCAGGCGTGGAAGCGCTCCACCCATTCGAGCAGCTTTTGCGGCGCGTGCGCCTTCTTCCACACGCCCGCCGCATACTTGTTCGCTTCCGCCATGGTCGGGTAGATATGGATGGTGCCGAGGATCTTGTTGAGCCCGATGCCGTGGCGCATCGCCAGCACGTATTCGGCGATCAGCTCGCCGGCATGCTCGCCGACGATGGTGACGCCGAGTATGCGGTCCTTTCCGGGTACGGTGAGCACCTTGACGAAGCCGTGGGCCTCGCCATCGGCGATTGCGCGGTCCAGGTCGTCGATGCCGTAGATGGTCACTTCGTAGGGAATCGCGCGCTCCTTCGCCTCGGTCTCGTTCAGCCCCACCCGCGCCGCTTCCGGGTCGACGAAAGTGGCCCAGGGTATGACTGAATAATCGGCGCGGAATTTCTTGAACGGATCGAACAGCGCATTGACCGCCGCGTACCAGGCCTGATGCGCCGCCGTATGGGTGAACTGATACGGCCCGGCGACGTCGCCGGCGGCATAGATGTTGGGAAATCTGGTCTGCAGGAATTCGTTCGTCTCGACCGTGCGCTGCGCCGCGATGCCCAGCTCCTCCAGACCGTAGCCTTGCAGATTCGCGACCCGGCCGACGGCAACCAGCAGCGCGTCGAACGGGATGCGCACGTCCGCGCCCGCATGTTCGGCGACGAGGATCTTTTCGCCGCCTTCGACGACGAACTGCTTCGCCTTGTGATTGACCAGGACGGCTATGCCTTCGGCGCGAAAGTGCTGCGCCACCAGTTCGGACACCTCCGGATCCTCGCGGATGAGGATGCGCGGCGCCATTTCCACCTGCGTGACTTCGGCGCCGAGCCGGGCAAAGGTCTGGGTCAGCTCCGAGCCGATCGGGCCGCCGCCCAGCACCACCAGGCGCCGCGGCAACTGGCGCAGGTCCCACACGGTATCGGAGGTGAGATAGCCGACTTCCTCGATGCCCGGAATCGGCGGAACGAATGGGCGCGCGCCGGCGGCGATGACGATGGAACGCGTGCTCAGGCGCTCGCGCCCGCCGTCATTGCGCGTGATTTCCACCTCCCAGGGCGAGACGATTTTTGCCGTGCCTTCGATCACCTCCACGCCGAGTCCGGTATAGCGCTCGGCAGAGTCGTGGGGCGCTACGGTTTTGATGACGCGTTGCACGCGCTCCATCACCTCGGCAAAGTCAAACTCCGCCCGCGCGTCGCGGATGCCGAATTCAGGCGAACGGCGCATGTGGGCAAGCAGCCTGGCCGAGCGAATCAGGGCTTTTGAAGGCACGCAACCGGTATTCAGGCAGTCCCCGCCCAGTTTGTGCTTCTCCACCAGCGTGACCTTGGCCTTTACCGCGGCAGCGATATACGAGGTGACCAGCCCTGCCGACCCGGCGCCGATCACGATCAGGTTGCGCTCGTAGCGCCGCGGTCTGTTCCAGCCGGCATAGACCTTGTTCGTGCGCAGGCGCTCGGTGATTTTCTTGGCCAGCAGCGGAAAAATCCCCAGCAGCGCAAACGACGCCACAATCGCGGGCGAGAGGATGCCGGACAAGGACTCGATTTTCGCCAGCTGCGTGCCGGCGTTCACATACACGATCGTGCCCAGCAGCATGCCGGCCTGGCTGACCCAGTAAAAGGTGCGCGTGCGGATCGCCGTGAGCCCCATCACCAGGTTGATGACGAAGAAGGGGAACAGCGGCACCAGGCGCAGCGCGAGCAGATAGAAGCCGCCTTCGCGCTCGATGCCGGCATTGACGGCCTGCAAGCGCTCGCCGAATCGCTGTTGCACCCAGTCGCGCAGCAGGAAGCGCGAGGCGAGGAAGGCGAGCGTCGCGCCTGCCGTGGAAGCGAATGACACCAGGACCGTTCCCCAGAGCAGGCCGAAAACCGCACCGCCTGCAAGCGTCATTACCGCCGCGCCGGGCAGGGAAAGACCGGTGATCGCGACGTAGGCGAGGAAGTAGAACAGCGCCGCTTTTGCCGGCTGCGCCGCGCGCCAGGTTTCGATGGCAGCCTGCTGGCTCTTGAAAAAATCCAGACTCAGGTAGCGACCCAGATCGAAGAAGTAATAGCCGAGCGCGACGCCCAGCAGCACGGCAATCAGTACGAGGCGTTGACGGTTCATCCGGATTCCAGGTCAGGGTTTTATAGGGGGGTAGGTAGCTTGCATTGGTCGCGCGAAACCCCCGAATTCTTACGCGCTAGTCCGCCCCCGTTTCGAGGGCCCCCGAAAGAAATGCTCACTTTGCGCGCAAATCGCTGTATTGGGACATTTCGGCGATCAATCGGGCGATGGCCGCGCGCTCGGCCGCCGGGTCGACTTCGTGGCGCCGCGCTATTACCGCGGCTTGCAGTTCGGCTAGCCAGTCCGGGTCGCGCTGGGCGCGCGCGAGTTGCGCCGCCAGCGCGGCCTCGTCCGCGTATGGGTAGTAGCCCGGATAGTCTGCGCCTAGCAGGCCGATATTGCCGGGGATGGCCGAGGCGATGACGGGCACGCCCGCGGCTATCGCTTCGGATACGACGTGCGCCCCGCCTTCCATGCGGCTCGAGATGACCATCGCGTGACTGCGCGCCAGCCAGCGCATCGCGCCTGCATGATCGAGTTCACCCAGCCAGCGATAGCGTGGCTCGGCGCGCATCAGCGCGCGTGCCTGCTGCCCCATTTCAGCCGTCATCGCCTGGCCCAGCTGCACCACGCGGATCGCGCTCTGCGGCAGCTGCGCCAGCGCGAGGGCGGCGCGAAACGGGTCTTTCTCCTCGCGCAAATGGCCGATCACGGTGACCAGAAAAAAGCTGCGCGGCGGAGTTTGCCGCCGCAGGGCGCGCTGCGACTGGAAAATTACGCTGGTTTTCGCGCGCTGCGCCGCGCCCAGTTCGTCCAGGCCCAGAGGCTGCAGCACCACCATGCGGTCAGCGAGGCCTAGCGACGCGCGCGCGTCGGCGTCGCTGCGTATGTCGCGGTACAAATCGGTGCCGGTGAGCACCAGGACCAAAGGACGCTGCGGGTGCGTCGACTTCCACGCCTTCATCGCCGCGTGGCTGCGGCGCGCATGCAGGGCAATGAGCAGCTCGCAATCGCGCCCGTCCCAATCGAGCGCAAGCTGCGTCACGTGCCCGAGCGCGCGCAAATGCCGCGCCCAGCGCAGCGCGGTATTGCGGTTGCCCTGGCGCGAACCCGGCGCGGCGGGCGTTACAATGAGTATGCGCATGGAGTGCCGCGCAGGCAGGGCTTGCCGGGCGGGAAGAAGAGGATCGGCTTATGCATGGCAGGTGTGGCAACAGGGCATGAGAGACAATATAGCAGAGCCGTCGCCGCGCGCCGGCTGGCCCGATTTTTCGCTCTACCGGCCGCATCCGCCGGCAGCCCGACTGCGCGCCTGGCTGGTCGAGGCGCACGACCTGAGCTCGTTGCTGACGCAGTTCCTCGGCGACGAAACCATTGTCGTTCCGCTGCTGCCGATCGTCAATCCGCCGCTGTGGGAACTCGGTCACATCGCCTGGTTCCAGGAGTTCTGGCTGCATCGCGGCGGGGATTTTTCCCGGCCCTCGATGCTGCGCGACGCGGATCGCTGGTATGACTCGGCGCGCGTCGCGCACGACACGCGTTGGTCCCTGGACCTGCCCGACGCACAGGCGACGCGGGGCTATGTCGAAGGAGTGTATAAGCGTACGCTGGCTTTGTTCGAGCGCGAATCACCGGGCGACGCGCGCGCGTACTTTACCCAGCTGGCGATCTTTCACCAGGACATGCACAACGAGGCCTTCTGCCACATGTGGCAGACGCTCAGTTACCGGATGCCGCTAGCCTGGGCGCAAGCGGATGCAGCGGACGCAGCCGATCTGGAGCTTCCCGCAGGCAGGTTTGCGCTCGGGGCTAGCCGCGGCTCGGGCTTCGTATTCGACAACGAAAAATGGGCGCACGAGGTGGACTTGCGCGACTATGCGATTGCGCGCCGTGCGGTGAACAACGCCGAGTACCGCGCATTCGTCGAAGCGGGCGGCTACGCCCGGCGCGAATTATGGAGCGAGGCCGGTTGGGCCATGCGCGAGCGTTTGGCACTGGCGCATCCGCGCTACTGGAGGCGCGCTGCGCAGGGCTGGTCGGTGCGCCGCTTCGATCGCTGGGTGCCGCTGGCGGAGCACGAACCGGTGATGCACGTGAGTTGGTATGAGGCCGAGGCCTATTGCGCCTGGGCCGGCCGGCGCCTGCCGAGCGAGGCGGAATGGGAACGCGCCGCGGCAACCTGCCCCGATCGCTTTGACAGCGGCCGGGTCTGGGAATGGACTTCCAGCCGTTTCGCTCCCTATCCGGGCTTCACTGCCGACCCCTACAAGGAATACTCGGAGCCCTGGTTTGCCGACGAGCATCGCGTGTTGCGCGGCGGCAGCTTCGCCACGCCGCCGCGGCTGCTGCGCAGGACCTGGCGCAATTTCTACGCGCCCGCGCGAGCGGACATGTTCTGCGGATTTCGCAGCTGCGCGCTCTGAAATCCGGGCAGTGTAGCCGGCGCGCGTGCGCCGCATGCAAGGTATACTGCTTTCCCGCGGTGCAATTCGACCGCGTAGCTACACGGTCCGCCGCGGCGGCCCTTGGTACACCATCCAACATTCTCCGGAGTACGTCTACATGAGCGCTATCTTCCGCATTTTGGCCCTTGTGCTGTTCGGCTTGTCCTTTGCGCATGGCACTGCAGCCCAGGGCGTGCTCAGGGTATCCGCCATACCCGACGAAGCGCCGACCGAGCTGCAGCGCAAGTTCAAGCCGCTGGGCGAATATCTCGCGCAGGAAACCGGCATGAAGGTCGAGTTCACCCCGGTGAGCGACTACGCCGCAGTGGTCGAATCGCTGGCCACGAAGAAACTCGACCTCGCCTGGCTGGGGGGATTCACCTTCGTACAGACCAAGCTGCGCACCAAGGGCAGCGCCATACCCATCGTGCAGCGCGCCGAGGACGAAGTATTCACCAGCCGCTTCATCGTGCCCTCCGGCAGCAAGGCCAAGACCCTGGCCGATCTCAAGGGCAAGACCTTTGCCTTCGGTTCGCCCTCATCGACCTCCGGACACCTGATGCCGCGCTATTTCCTGCTGCAGGCGGGCATCGATCCGGACAAGGATTTCAAGAACGTTGCGTTCTCGGGCGCGCACGATGCGACGGTGGCATTCGTGGCCGGCGGCAAGGCCGAAGCCGGCGTGCTCAACGCCTCGGTCTGGGACAAGCTGGTGCAGGCAAAGAATCCCAACGCGCTGAAGGTCAGGGTGCTCGCGACCACGCCGCCCTATTTCGACTACAACTGGACCGTGCGCGGCGACCTGGACCCGGCCCTGGTGAAAAAGCTCACCGCCGCCTTTCTCAAGCTCGACCCGGCCAATCCGGCGGATAAGGCGATACTGGACCTGCAGCGCGCATCCAAGTTCATTCCGACCAAGGCGTCGAACTACGACGGCATCGAGAATGCCGCCAAATCGGCCGGCCTGATCAAATGACCCGACGCAGGTCTGCGCGCTGAATCGATGGAGCGCCTTGCGTGAGCTTTGAGCTCGACCGCATAGGCTTGATACATTCCAACGGCCAGGCGCAGGGTCAACGGGCTTTGCGTGCGGTGTCGATCAGCGCCGCGCGCGGCGAGCGCCTGGCGATCATCGGCCCTTCCGGTGCGGGCAAGACTACGCTGCTGCGCATACTCGCCACTTCGATCCGTCCTACCGAGGGACGCGTCAGCGTGCTCGGTACGAATCCCTGGCAGCTTAGCAGCAGAGAGCTCAGGCGCCTGCGCAGCGGCGTCGGATTCATCCACCAGGCGCCGCCGATACCGCCGCGCCAGCGCGTGATTACCGCAGTGATCGCCGGGCGCCTGGGCCAGTGGCCCTGGTGGAAATCGGCGCTGTCGCTGATCTACCCGGCCGACATCGCCGGTCCGCGCGAGCAACTGGCGCGCCTGGATCTCGCCGACCGCCTGTTCGATCGCTGCGACCGGCTCTCCGGCGGGCAGCTGCAGCGCGTCGGAGTGGCGCGCGTGTTGTACCAGCGCCCGGATTTGCTGCTGGCGGACGAACCGGTTTCGGCCATGGATCCTGCGCTCGCCGATCTCACCGTGGGCCAGCTGCACGCCGAAGCGCAAAGCCGCGGGGTCACGCTGGTCGCCAGTCTGCACGCGGTGGACATAGCGCTGCGCTGGTTCCCGCGCGTGATCGGACTCAAAGCGGGTGAGCTCGTATTCGACCTGCCGCCTGCGAAGGTGAGCGAGAGCGTGCTGCGCGACCTCTATGCCTCCGAAACCGGCGTGTTGCCCTCGCAGGACAATCAGCCGTTCCATGCGTCGTTCGAGGGATATGCCACGGACGACACCCCGGGCGGCAGCGGGCAGGTCCCGCTCGCGCCGCCGCGCGTGATTTGATTCCCTTGCGCCATGTCATCTGGTTTGCAACCCCCGCAGCTGCGTGATCCGGATGCACCCAGGCGGGCTGGCTGGGTGCTGCTTGCGCTGCTGGTGTTGTGGCCGCTCATGCAGATCGCCGAATTCCGTCCGTCCGACTTGTTCGACGCGCGCAACCTCGAGGTGATGGGCGGCTTCCTCGGGCAGTTCTTTCCGCCGAATATGAGCGGCGATTTTCTCGCCTACGCGCTCAAGGCGACCATAGAGACGCTGGCGATGGCGACCGCCGGCATCGCGCTCGCGATGTTGCTCGCGCTGCCGCTGGGCCTGGTGCTCACGCACAGCCTCTCGGTTTCGCGCATCGGCCCCGGGTCGGGTCGCGGCGCGGGCGAGGCGGTGCGTGCGGCCGCGCGCGCGACGCTGCTGATACTGCGCGGCATACCCGAACTGGTCTGGGCCCTGCTGCTGGTGCGCGCTTTCGGGCTGGGGCCGGCCGCTGGTGTGCTGGCCATCGCGCTCACCTACGGCGGTATGCTGGGGAAGGTCTATTCCGAGATACTGGAATCCGGCGATACGCGCCCCGCGCGCGTGCTGCTCGAATCCGGCAGCGGCCGCCTGATGGCGTTCTTTTACGGACTGTTGCCGGGGGCCGGACAGGAGCTGGCTTCCTACACCATCTATCGCTGGGAGTGCGCGGTGCGTGCTTCGGTGATCATGGGCTTTGTCGGCGCCGGCGGCCTCGGGCAGTTGATGGACCAGTCGATGAAAATGCTCAACGGCGGCGAGGTCTCGACCATCCTGATCATATTCCTGCTGCTGGTGCTGCTCGCCGACGCGCTCAGCGTTTTTCTGAGGAAGCTGCTCGCATGAGCACGGCAGCTCGCCTCGAGCTGAGCCCGTGAGCACCGCGACTTTTGCCGAGCGGCGCGCGGCCATGGGCTTTTGCCTGCAGTGCTGGCTGACGCTGTTGCTGCTGGCCTTGCTCGTCTGGGCCAGCTTCGCCTATCTGGCGCTGGATTTGTCGCGCTTGTTCAGCCTGGAATCGGGCCGCGGCATGCTGCAGTTCATCCTGCGCTTTTTTCCGCCCGATACCAGCGCGCAGTTCCTGCGCAAGATCGCCGGGGCCACGCTCGAAACCCTGGCCATATCCGCGATCGGCACGCTGCTCGCCGCGGGCGCCGGACTGCTGCTGGCGCTGCCGGCGGCGGGTCGTCTGGGTCCGGTGTTCAAAGCGCTGACCCGCTTTCTCCTCAACGCCCTGCGCTCGGTGCCCGAACTCGTGTGGGCGGCATTGATGGTGCTGGCTGCAGGGCTGGGGCCTTTCGCCGGCACGCTCGCCCTGGCATTGCACACCTCGGGGGTGCTGGGGCGACTCTACGCGGAGAGCCTGGAAAATGCGCCGCCCGAGCCGGCACAGTCTCTGGTGGAAAGCGGTGCGCCGCCGGCGCTGGCCTTCGGCTACGCCACGCTGCCCTTGATCGCGCCGCAGCTGCTCTCCTACAGCCTGTACCGCTGGGAGATGAACATCCGCATGGCCACGGTGCTGGGCTTCGTCGGCGCCGGCGGCCTGGGGCAGATGCTCTACTACGAGCTGTCGCTGCTGCACGAAGCGCAGGCCTCGAGCGTCATCTTCGCCATGCTCGCATTGGTGGTGTTCGTCGACGCGGCGAGCGCCTGGGTGCGCCGCCGCCAGATGCGCGCGGGCGGATGAGGCCGCGGCGGTCCAGCGCTAATCCGCGAGGCGGGTCGGGATGCTGATTTCGGCGTGCAGCGTTCGATGTACCGGACACTTATTGGAGATCTCCAGCAGCTTGGCGCGCTGCTCCTCGCTCAAGGGGCCTTCCAGCCGTATCAGCCGCTCGATGCGGTCGACCTTGCCCTCCCTGGTTTCGCATTCCGCGCAATCTGCCGCGTGAATTTTGTCGTGTCTTAGCTCGACAGTGGCGCGCTCCAGCGGATAGCCCTTGAGATCGGCATACATGCGCATGGTCATCGAGGTGCACGCGCCGAGACCGGCGAGGAGCAGGTCGTAGGGCGAAAGTCCGCTGTCCAGGCCGCCGGCCGCGACCGGCTCGTCCGCGCGGATCACATGCTGCCCGACGAGCACGCGCTGACTGAATTTGCCCTCGCGGGTTTCCTGCACCACCACCTTGCCGGGCACCGCAGACGCAGCGGTGGCCGCCGTGGCGCCGAGGTAGCGCATCGCCCAGGATGCCAGGATGCTGCCGGTGTACAGCGCGTCCTCGCGCCGCGACAGCATGTGGTCGGCCGGATCGAGGGAAACAAAACTCTTCGGGTGTTTCGCCGTGGTAAAGATCCGCGTTGCATTGTCGATGCCGACTACGCTGTCGCGCGGCGTATGCATGACCAGCAGCGCCTTGCCCATGTGCGCGAGTTTGTCGCCGAGCTTGCTGCCCGAGATGTCGTCCAGGAACTGCCTGCGTATGCGAAAGGGACGCTCGCCGATGTCGACTTCGGCCTCGCCTTCGCGCTCGATCGCGGACTTGTCCTTGATCAGCTGCAGCACATGCGCCGGATCGATAGGCGAGCCTATGGTCGCCACCGCGACCGCTTCGGGCACGCGCGCCGCTGCGGCGAGGACCGCGGTGCCGCCGAGGCTGTGGCCGACCAGGAGTGCGGGCGCGCTATAGTGCTGGCGCAGGTAGTCTGCTGCAGACACCAGGTCCTCCAGGTTCGAAGAAAAATTCGTGCTGGCAAAATCCCCGCCGCTGCCGCCCAGACCGGTGAAGTCGAAGCGCAGCACCGCGATGCCGCGCTCGGCCAGCGCCGCACTGACGTAAGTCGCGGCCTTGCTTTCCTTGGAGCAGGTAAAGCAATGCGCGAACAGGGCGTAGGCGATCGGCGCCGCTGACGGCGGCAGGTCGAGGCGCGCGGCGAGCAGGGCGCCTATGGCGCCGGGAAAGGAAAGCGTAAGCGACTGTATGGTCATGCAGCCTCCTGGTTTTTGGTGCGTGCGCTAGAGCTATCGCCAGCTAGATCGCCGCGTGGCACAGCGCGAACCAGTCGTTCGCGTCGGTCCACGCCTGGATGCGGTCAAAGCCGGCGCGCGCCAGCAGCGTCTTGAAATCAGTCAGCGCGTACTTGTAGCTGTTCTCCGTATGGATGCGCTGGCCCTGGCGAAATGCGCGTGTGCCGCCGGGCCAGCGCACGCTGAGGTCGTGCCTGGCCTCCAGGTGCATTTCGATGCGCGAGGCTGCGGTGTTGAACTGCGCCCGGTGGCGCCAGTCGCGCACGGCGAAATCGCTGCCGATCAGCGCATTCACGTTGTTGAGCAGGTTCAGGTTGAATGCCGCGGTGACCCCGAGCGCGTCGTCGTAGGCAGTCTGCAACAGGGTTTCGGACTTGAGCAGATCGACGCCGATCAGCAGGCCGCCGCCATGGGGGCCTGCGCACTGCGCCCGTATGCCGGCAAGGAAAGCGAGCGCCTGCTCCGGCGTGAAGTTGCCGATCGATGAGCCGGGGTAGAAGAACAGGCGCTTGTCGCGGCTGACCGCATCGGGCAGGCGCAGGCCCGAGGAGAAATCGGCGCCGATGCCGAGCATTTCCATCTGCGGAAACTCACGCTGCAGCTGCGACATCGACTGCCGCAGATAATCCACGGAGATGTCCACTGCGACATACTGGCTCGGCCGCAGCGCAGCAAACAGGCTGCGCGCCTTTTCGCAATTGCCCGCGCCGAGGTCGATCAGCGCCGGCGCGGGGCCGGCGGCGCGCGCCACGCTGTCGCGGCAGGCTAGGAGCAGCGCTTTTTCCGTGCGCGTCGGATAGTATTCGGGCAGTTCGGTAATGGCATCGAACAGGCGCGAGCCCAGCGCGCCATAGAGGTGCTTGAACGACACCCATGGCGCGTCTGCCATCAGTCCCGCCACGATCGCGGCGGCCTCCGCGCCCGGCGCAAGCGCATCGGCGGGAAACGAAAAGAATGTCGGGCCGGATTGCAGCGTCATGGTTTTGACCTCGTTTCGATACGCATCGTTTGCCTCAGCAGCGGCAATAGTATCAACTGCGGCGGACGTTAGCGGTCCCGCTTCAAAGAACTGCCGTCTCCGGCATGGAACACCGCGGTGTGCGGGTTGAACGCGTACCAGGCGAACCAGTAGCCGACCACCGCCGGAAGCTGCCGCCCATCGGCGGCGTGGGCCGTGGCGCGCGCAGCCTGGCGGTCGAAGCGGATGGTCAGCGCAGTGTCACCTATCCGGTCGGACACCACGCCGGTCGTTTTCCCCAATTCGACGAAGGGATACGCCTTGGTCTGTTCGCCTATCCTGATACCGAGCACCCGTTCCTTGGGATGAAAGCCCGCAGAGCGGAACGCCACCGGGAACATGATGTCCTCGCTGCTCTCATATCCGGCGTAGGGGTCGCGCGCGTAAGGTCGCGTCTGCCCGGTATTGGTAGTCAGAACCCCGGTCGCCGGGTGTAAGCTGCGCCAGTCGGCCCAGCTGGTATGGGTCAGCGGCAGCAGCTTCAGGCGCCGACCTTTCTTCGGGCCGCTGACCGCCTGCGCCAGCAACTGCGACCACAGCGACTGTGTCTGCCGGTCGTACAGCAGCACGTCGCTGTTGTAGAGCAGTCCGGAGACGCCGAAGCTGAGCACCTGACCATCGACGCTGGCATCGAAGGCCGCGCCGGTGCCGCACAGCGGACAGAAAGTGATCACCACCGCCTCCGCGCCGAAACGGTCGTTGACCACTTCGTGCCAGTTGAGTATGCGCACCGGATAGGCGCGCGCGATGCCCTTGCGCACCATGCCGAGTACGGCGTCATCGTCGCGCAGGAAAGTCGCAAGCCCTGCCTCGGTGAATTCGGGCTGGTCGATCGCGGGTATGCCGTCCCTGGGCGGTCCGCCTGCGTGGATCTCGTCGCTGGCGATCAATGATCCCTGCAGGTCGAAGCCGTTCATCTGCTGCGCGTAGGAGAGGACCGGCGCGAGGCCGGCGAGCAGGGCGAAGTATGATACCAGGCGTCGAAATCTCATTCGTCCTCCAGACACATGTCGGGTGCGGATCTGTTTGTCGCAACCAGGCTAGCGTTTCTTACGCCGACTGAGGGTGCAGGTAATCCGGACCCAGCCGGTTGATGCAATGGCCCTAGGTAGGCGGCCGGCGCAACCGGTCGCGCACGAGTTTCACCGCGAACGGGATCAGGGTAATGGCACCCAGTGCCAGCACCGATATCATGATCTGATCGGACTCACCGGTGGCCATCTCGCCGCCGAAATGGGCCAGCAGAAAGCTCGCCGGTACGATGCCGATGAGCGTCGCGAGCGCGAAGCGCCAGAACGAGAGCACCGTCAGGCCCGCGGCATAGCTCACAATATCGAAGGATATGAACGGCAGGAGACGGCTGACCAGCACGATACCCATGAGCGTGTTTTGCGATCCGAGCAGGCCCAAGGACAATCGCTCGCCGAACCAGCGCCGCATGGTGTCCCCGCCGAGCCAGCGTGCCAGGCCGAAGGCGGTGATCGCGCCGATCTCCGCGCCCACGAGCACATAAAGCGTGCCCCAGACATGGCCATACGCGGCGCCGGCAGCCATGGCGATGGGTGCACTCGGAATCGGGCTCACCATGATTGCCAGCACCATCAGGCCGATCACCAGCAGCGGGCCCCATGCCCCCAGGCGCGCAATGTGATCGTGCAGTTCGGCCCGGTTCAGGATGGTCGCCAAGGCGCCGGTTTCGTGCAACAGCCAGTAGGTCGCTGCCAGCAGCGCCAGCAGCGCGAGTACGGCGAGCAGTTTGAACCGCAGCGACTGCGTCACGCGCCCAGCCTGAGGACGATAGGCGCCAGCGCTTCGCCCTGCGCGAGCACCCGGCCGATGGCCGCAGCATGCGTGTATCCGAGCGCGTGCAGGGCGCCGAGGCAGGCCTCGGCGCGCTCCCCGGGGACGCTGGCGAGCAGCCCACCTGCTGTCTGCGGGTCGAAGATCAGCGCATAGCGCGGATGGCTCAGCGCCTCCTGCTGGTTGCGCAGCGCGCGGCGCAGGCGCACGTTTGCCGGCTGCAGCGAACTCAGGATGCCGGCGGCGCTGGTTTGCTCCGCGCCTTCCAGTACGGGCAGCGACGCGAGGTCGAGTTCCGCGTCCACGCCCGAGGGGCGTGTCATTTCGACCAGGTGTCCGAGCAAACCGAAGCCGGTCAGATCGGTGCAGGCGGTCGCGCCGTGCTCGCGCAGACACTGCGCGCCCAGGCGGTTCGATTGGCACATCGAGGCGAGCGCCGCATCGATCCAGCGGCCACGGGCCGCGAGCAGGGCATGCGCCGCAAACAGCGTACCGGTGCCGATAGGCTTGGTCAGGATCAGGACGTCGCCGGCTCGCATGCCGCTCTTGCGCAGCACCGGCGCCAGGTTCTCGTCTATCAAGCCGTTCACGGCAAAGCCCAGCGCCAGTTCCTTGCCCTCGCCGGTGTGCCCGCCCACGAGCGCGCAGCCGGCGTCGTTGAGCACTTCGATCGCGCCCGACATCATCTGAAACAGCAGGTCCTCCTGCTTGGCCTCCAGGCCGGCGGGCACGGTGACGATCGCGGTGGCCGACTGCGCCTCGGCGCCCATCGCGTATATGTCGCCCAGGGCGTGATTGGCCGCGACCTTGCCGAAGATGTAGGGATCGTCGATGAAGGCGCGGAAGAAATCCACCGTGTGTACCATGGCCTTGCCCGGCGGCACGCGCACCACCGCCGCATCGTCGGGCGCATGCAGTCCGATGAGCACGTCGTCGCGCGCTACCGGGACTAGCGCGCCGAGCGCGCGCGAGAGCACGGTGGCGCCGACTTTCGCGCCGCAGCCGCCGCAGCGCATCGCCACTGCCGAGATCGCCTGCGCGGCCTCCTCCTGGTCGAGTTTGATCGGCGAGGGCGTCGCATGGGCGGGCCCGGCCTGCATTGCGGGAAACTGCTCGAATTTGTGCATGAAGCGGCGGTCGATCCAGTCCTTCCAGCGCCACACCCAGTCGCCGCGCAATGCCAGCGCAGCGCGCGAGGCCACGGCGTAGCGATCGCCGGTGCTGATCAGTGCCAGCCAGCGTGTTTGCGGGCGGTAGGGCCTCAATGGCCTGCCTTCCACAGCGCGGCGCAGATTCTCTGCGAGCGGCTTGCCCTGGCGCACGGCGAATACCCCGGCTTTCTCCAACGGCTGGTTCACCATGCCGGCGATATCGCCCGCGGCAAACACCTTTGGATCGCTCACGGTCTGCAGCGTGTCGCCGACCTGAATGAATCCATCCGCATCGAGTGCGAGGCCGGTTCCGGCGAGCCAGGGTGCGCCGCCGGCACGCGTGACCCAGACGATCTCGTCGGCATCCACCGACATGCCGGCCGTAGTCTGCAGGCGCGTCGCGGATACCTGGTTGACCTCGGCCTTGCAATGCAGTTCGACACCGCGCTCGGCCAGCACGCGTTCGAATGTACGGCGCACCGAAGCATTGTGGGTTTTCAGGATCACCGGGCCGCGCGTCAGCAGGTGGAAGCTGAGTTCGTCCGGATTGCGCCCAGCCGCGCGCAATTCCTTGCGCAATCGGTATTGCATGGCCAGAGTCAACTCGACCCCGCCGGCGCCGCCGCCGACCACGGCGATGCGCGTGGCCCCGGCGTGCCGGCGCACGCGCTCGAGCAGCAGCAGCCAGCGCTGGTTGAATCCATTGATCGGTTTGACCGGCACTGCGTGCTCGCTCGCACCCGCCACATCGGCCATTTGCGGCGTGGAGCCGATGTTGATCGACAGGTAGTCGTAGGGCACCGGCGGACGATTGCGGCAGAGGACTTTGCCCGCGTCGCGGTCCAGGCCCAGTGCTTCATCGTGAAAGTAGCGCGCGCCGGCAAAGCGAGCCAGCCTCGACAGATCGATGTGGACTTCGTCGTAGCTGTAGTGTCCGGCGATGTACCCCGGCAGCATGCCGGAGTAGGGTGTGTGGGTGTCGCGGCAGATGAGCGTCAGGCGGACCCCGGGCACGGGATGCATGCCGAAGCGCTTGAGCACGACTACATGGCTGTGGCCACCGCCGACCAGGACGATATCCCTGAGTACCGGCTGATCCGGCGATAGCATCGCGAACTTCCTTTCAAGGACGGCGCGCCGCGTGGAATTACGGGCGCATATGATGCGCGCGGGCGGGCCGACTCAGTCCGCGTCTTTTTCGAGCACCTCGGGGATTTTACGCGATGCGCGGCGCAGAAACTCGATCTGCTGTGCGAAACCGGTGCAGCCCTTGCACATCATCAGGTGCATGCCCAGCAATATGCGCTCCTTAGGTGCGAGCGGCTGCTCCATCGCCTTCGAGGATAGCCTGGCGGCTTGCTCGCACGAATACATCAATTTACTCATGATTTGTCTTGAACCAGTTTTCGCTCATGCAGGAACGCAGGCTCAGCCTCGCCCTGAACAGTATTACGTGCAGATTAGTCGTGGAGATCCCGAATTTCTTACAGATTTCCTCCGACGACAGGCCCATTACCTCGCGCGTGGAGAACACCAGCGCGTCGCGTTCGGACAAGCGCTGGCAGCATTCCTGGTATACGCGCCAGAACTGGCTGGACTCGAGCGCGGCATCGGGCATACCCCAATCCGCCGGCGCTTCCACCCACTTTCCCTGAGCGTTGAACGCTCCCAGCGCAGAATCGCCGTCCTCGCCCTCTCCGGCTGCATGCGCGGACGCGCCGCGGCTGCGGCTGCGGCCCAGATCGACGATCTTGTGCTTGAGAATGCCGGTGAGCCAGGTGCGCAGCTGCGAACGGCCCTCGAACCGGCCGGGCTGGGCCAGCGCCGCGATCAGCGTGTCCTGCACCGCATCTTCGGCCAGCGCCGCATCGCGCAGCTGAAACTGCGCATAGCGCAGCAGATAGGCGCGATGTGCCTGCAGCGCTTGCGCCTGATCGTCTTGTTCGGCCATACGGATGGTCTTTCGGGGTGGAGGTTCAGGTACAGCGGCCCGGTACACCTCATGCGCAACGAACAGCGATTGCGCTTCCAGGGCGATTCTGCCATCAAACGGACCGGGGCGTCCGCAAATCGCAAACGCGAGGCGCTGTCGTAACGATACGCAGCGTCGTTCCGTCCTATCCTCCGGGAAAGATTCCAACGATCGCCTGAGTGCAGACCGGCCGGATTTTTTTGCATCGAGGAAATACTACGCGTGCACCATCACAGTCTGTTCGCGCCACGCGATTTCGACCTGTCACCCTACTTTCAGATCAGGGCGTCTATGTGTGTAGCGACCGCAGGAGCGGGAACGCTGTTGCGAAAGTAATGCCCGGCAAAATCGGGCTGTAATATTTTCTACGATTTCGTGACTAACAATTACTACGATCACAAACGTAGCCGGTGCCAAATGAGATGCAAAGCATTTGGCAGACATTGCAAGTGATCCATCAACTGTGCGAACACCAAATTGCCTGTGTGCATGCGTGTCGCTCCCGCTCGGAAAAACACGAGAATCGCGCATTTCCGCGTTCAAATCGGAGACATGCAAAAAATGCTTTATTGCATCAATCGATCAATACGTTACAGAACACGAATCACAATTTAGCCGGACAGAAGTGACTCCAACCACCTGTTCCAAACCCAGGTCGACGACAAATTCGCGGCCTATAAGGTCGCTTAACGAGGCTGCGGGGTACCGCGCGTGTAAGGGAACGCCCGGCTGAAACGACCAACTACACTACGCCTGAATTCCCTCCCCCAACCCTTCGATTTCGGAGTATCCATATGTCGCTGATGCCAAACAACGCCGCGCCCGCTCTGGAGCTCAGCCTCGTCGGAGGCGGGCACTTTTCGCTCGCGGCCGAAAAGGCGCAGAATTTCATCATGGTCGTGTTCTATCGCGGCCTGCATTGCCCGATCTGCCGGCGCTACCTTTCGGAACTCGAAACGCTACTTCCCGAGTTCGATAAGCGCGGTGTAGCCGTGGTTGCCGCGAGTTCCGATGTACAGGAACGCGCCGAGCAGGCTAAATCGGGCTGGGGGCTTGCCAATCTGCGCATAGGCTACGGTCTATCGATCGACGAGGCGCGCAAGTGGGGGCTTTATGTCTCAAGTTCGAAGGGGCCGACCTCGGCTGGCGTAGTGGAACCGGACCTGTTCAATGAGCCGGGTCTGTTCATTGTCCGGCCGGATGGAACCCTTTATTGGGGAACCACCTCGACCATGCCTTTTGGCCGACCGCATTTCAATGAAATCCTGCAGAGCTTGGATTTTGTGATTTCTAAAAACTATCCGGCGCGCGGCGATGCTTGAGCGGGGCGCCGCGGCGACACCGCGCCCGGCCACGCTGCGCCGGATCGGTGCTGTTGCGCTCGGATTTGTCTGCGCGGGCATCGCCGGCGTCGAAGCGCAGACCCCGGGCAGCGACGCCGGGCAGCGGTATCCGGACGTAGTTGCCGTTACGGTCCGGCCGGGCGCCGGCGGCACTTTCGATTTCGATGTCACGGTTTCTTCACCCTACGACAG
>JACZJV010000051.1 GCA_014860355.1 Burkholderiales bacterium
GGCTCTCCGAAGTACTGGAGGCCCTGTGAGTTCCGGAAGCCCGCTAGGTCATGGAGGTCTTGTGAACTACCCGAATCTGTTGTCCCCGTTGGATCTCGGTTTCACCACGCTACGCAATCGGGTGATCATGGGTTCGATGCACACCGGCCTGGAGGATCGCGCGCGCGATACCGACAAGCTGGCCGCCTACTTCGCCGAGCGCGCCCGCGGGGGCGTCGGCCTCATCATCACCGGCGGGTACGCCCCGAACCGGACCGGTTGGCTGCTGCCGTTCGCCGCCGAGATGCTCTCCGCGGCCGATGCGCGCCGACATCGCCGGATCACCGCCGCCGTCCACGACGAGGGCGGCAAGATCGCGCTGCAGCTCCTGCACGCCGGACGCTATGCCAAACACGACGCTCTGGTGGGTGCGTCCGACCTGCCTGCGCCGATCAACCGCAGGAAGCCGCGCGCGCTCGCCACCGCCGAAGTGGAACAGACGGTGGCGAGTTTTGCGCAGTGCGCCGCGCTCGCGCGGGAAGCCGGCTACGACGGGGTCGAGATCATGGGTTCCGAAGGCTACCTGATCACCCAGTTCACGGCCTTGCGCACCAACAAGCGCCAGGACCAGTACGGCGGCACGCTGGAAAACCGCCTGCGCTTCCCGCTGGAAATCGTGCGCGCGACGCGCGCGCGCGCAGGCGCCGATTTTCTCATCCTGTTTCGCATGTCCGCCCTGGACCTGGTCGAAGGCGGGTTGAACGCGGACGAAACCCTGCAGCAGGCGCGCGCGCTCGAAGCCGCAGGCGTGGACGTGCTCGATACCGGCATCGGCTGGCACGAGGCGCGCGTACCGACCATCGCCTACATGGTGCCGCGCGCAGCCTGGCGCGATGCCACGGCGCGCATCAAGTCCGCGGTTTCGATTCCGGTCATGGCCACCAACCGCATCAACACCCCGGCGCTGGCCGAGGAACTGCTGCAGCAGGGGATTGCCGACCTGGTGTCGCTCGCGCGCCCGCTGCTGGCCGACGCCGAGTTCGCGCGCAAGGCCGAGCAGGGCCGCGCCGACGAAATCAACACCTGCATCGCCTGCAACCAGGCCTGCCTGGATTTTCTGTTCCGCAACAAAGTGGCGAGTTGCATGGTCAATCCGCGCGCCTGCCGCGAAACCCTTTATCCGCACGGCAAGGCGGCTCGCGCGAAGCGCGTGGCCGTGGTCGGCGCCGGCGCCGCCGGCCTCTCCTGCGCCATCACCGCGTTCGAGCGCGGCCACAGCGTTACCCTGTACGAAGCGCAGGCCGATATCGGCGGGCAGCTGAACCTGGCCAAGGAAGTGCCGGGCAAGGAATTCGCGGAGACCCTGCGCTATTTCCGCAGCCGGCTCGCGCAAAGCAGCGTGCGCCTGCTGAGCGGCCGGCGCGTCGGCGCGGACGAACTCGAAAAAGAAGGCTACGACGCGGTGGTGCTCGCGAGCGGCGTGCAGCCGCGCCTGCCGGATATCCCCGGCGTAGACCATCCCAAGGTGCTGCGCTACGACGAGGTGCTGTCGGGCGCCAAAGTCGCGGGCCGGCGCGTCGCCATCATCGGCGCCGGCGGCATCGGCTTCGATGTTGCGGAATTCCTGAGCGAACCGCCGGGGGGCGGCACCACGGCGCAATTTCTCGCGTGCTGGGGCGTGGACCCGCGCGGCATGGGCGCGGGCGGCCTGGCTGCGCCCGAGCGCGAGCCAACATCGCGCTCCATCGTCATGCTGCAGCGCAAGTCCACTGCACCCGGCAAGAGCCTGGGCGCGACCACGGGCTGGGCCATCCGCATGCAACTCGCGCGCCGCGGCATTCCGGTGCTGACCGGCGTGTCCTATCAGCGCATCGACGATCAGGGGCTGCACATACTGCACCAGGGCGAGGCCAGGCTGCTCGAAGTCGATCACGTGGTGCTTTGCGCCGGCCAGGACCCGGTCAACGCGCTGCGCGCGGAACTCGCGGCCCGGGGTATAGACGCGGCGCTGATCGGCGGCGCCGAACGCGCGCAGGAAATCGACGCCCTGAGGGCCATGGAGCAGGGAATGAAATTCGCCTATTCCCTCTGAGCGGGCACCGTACCTGCGGCAGCGGCTAGCCGCAGGCAATACTACATCTCAACCACGGGAAACACCGACATGGGTCTGCGTATCGCCTTATATACCGTCGCCGCGCTGCTGCTGGGCGCGCATTTCCTGCGCGCAGGCAATCTCGCGATGATGACGCTGTGTCTGGCGGTGCCCCTGCTGTTTTTTTGGCGCCAGCGCTGGAGCCTGATCGTGCTGCAGGTCCTCGCCTATGCTGCTTGCGCAAGCTGGGTCGCGGTTGCGCTGCAACTGGTGCAACTGCGCCAGCAGACCGGACAGCCCTGGGCTGTTGCCGCGCTCATCCTGGGAGCGGTCGCGCTGCTGAGCCTGCTCGCCGGGCTGCTGCTGAACTCAGGCGCGATGCGCGCGCGCTATGCGGGCGGCGAGGCGCCCGAGGAAATAGACTGAACCCGGCAGGCGGCAGGCAGCAGGCCCTAGGGCCGCGGCGTCAGTTCGATCCACTTGTCCAGCGCTGCGACATGCCCGGTTTCCTCATTCGCGAATTCCGTCGCCAGACGCTGCACTTCCTGGTCCGTGGCCTGCGCGGCCACCGAACGGTAGTACTCCATGGCCCGCATTTCGTTTTCGCGCGCGTATTCCAGGGCATGGTAGGCCTCGATCAGGTAGTCGAAGCCTTCTTCTCCTCCCACCTCGGGGGGCGAGCGCCAGCGAAATTCCCAGGACTTGAGCTTGGGCAGTACGACGGCGCCGATCCTGGCCTTGATCGCGTCGCGATGCAGCTCCGAATAACGCGTCATGTCGCGGAACACCGCGGAGACCGCATCGTTGCGGTGCGCCTCCATCATGTCGGCGAGCTCGAGATAGCGCTCGGCGGCCTCCTGCTCCAAGGCGAGCGCATGGGCCAGGAATTCGGGCAATGTGTAGCTCATGACTTTCCTCGTCGCGTATCGGCGCCGCCATTATAGGAGATTCCCCGCGTCGCGGCAGAGTTGAAAACCGGTACAATTCCTGCATGAATATATTCACTACAGCCAGAGTCCGCGCACGCGCTCTCGCCCTCGCCGCAGCGGCCGTTTTCGCGGTGCCGCCGGCGCATGCACACGAGAGTTGTGTGGCGGAAGGCGCATGGTTCGTGCCGGGCGGCGGGCAGATCGCCGCGCAGGTGATCCTCGGGCGCGCGGCAAGCGCACAGGTCACGCTGCTGGGCGAATCCCACGACAGCGCCGACCACCATCGCTGGGAGTTGCACACAGTGGCCGCGCTCGCCGCGCTGCACCCGAGGCTGGTGCTCGGTTTCGAGATGTTTCCGCGTCGCGTGCAGGCCGCGCTCGACCGCTGGGTGGCGGGCGAATCGACAGAGGCGGAATTTCTCAAGGCATCGGACTGGTCGCAGGTATGGGGCTACGACGCCGCGCTCTATCTGCCCCTGTTTCATTTTGCGCGCATGCACCGCATCCCGATGCTGGCGCTGAACGTCGAGCGCGCGATGGTGCGCCTGGTCGGGGAAAAGGGTCTGGCCGCAGTGCCGCCGGAACAGCGCGAAGGCGTGGGCGAGCCGGCCGAACCCGGCGCAGACTATCTGGCGCGCCTGTTCGATGCCTACTCGCAGCACCCGGAGAAACACGCCTCCCCGCCGGAGCGCTCGGACCCGGCATTTCGCCATTTCGTCGAGGCGCAGCTGGTCTGGGACCGGGCGATGGCGCAAGCGCTCGCAGCCGCGCTTGCGCGCAACCCGGACGCGCTGGTGATCGGCGTAATGGGCGCGCGGCACGTTGCGCATGGCGAAGGGGTGGCACACCAGCTCGAGGACCTGGGTATCGCACGCCTCAGCTCGCTCCTGCCCTGGGACCACGAAGCCGACTGCAGCGATTTTTCCACTGGCCTGGCGAGCGCCGTCTACGGCGTTCCTTACCTGCCACCTGCGGCAAGCAAACCGCCAGCGCCGCTGCTGGGCATACATATTGAATCGGTTGCCGAGGGCGTGCGCGTGAGCTCGGTAAGCCCGGGCAGCGTCGCCGAGGCCGCCGGCCTGCGCGCCGAGGATGTGCTCACCGCAGCCGCCGGCACTGCAGTCAAGACGGCGGGAGAGCTCAAAGCCATCGTCGCGCGCATGGAGCCGGGGACCTGGCTTCCGCTCACCGCGATGCGCGCCGGCGCGCCGGTCGAGCTGACGGCGAAATTTCCGCCGAATAAATGAGCATGCCGGCCCGGCTCTACGCCGCGCTTGTGTGCGCGCTGTTGCTGTCGCCGGCCGCATCTGCCCAGAGCACCGCCGGACACGATATGCAGGTGCGTATCGAGCCGGCCGCGCATGTGCTCCAGGGACGGGACAGCATCAGCTTCGATGCCCCGCGCACGGCGACCCTGGTATTGTCGCCGCGCTTTCGCATCGACGCGCTCACCGCCGACGGACGCCCGATCGAGGCCACAGCCCGGCTGTCCGGGGGATTGCAGCATTTCGCGCTGCCCGCGGCGCGGCGCATCGACCTCAGCTGGAGCGGGACCCTGGCCGCGCTGGACCGCAGCCTCGACCATCGCGACACGCTTACGTACGACCAGCCAGCGAGCGGCAAGGACGGCACGTTTCTTCCCGCGGGCTCGAGATGGTATCCGGCGGTGGCGGGCGCGCTCGAGCACTACACGCTCGAACTCGACCTGCCTGCGGACCAGCGCGGGCTGGTGCCGGGGCGGCTGATCGAGGAGAAACAGGCGCAGGCGCGCTATATCGCGCGCTTCGAGTTCCGCCATCCTGCCGAAGGCATCTCGCTCATGGCCGGTCCCTACCGCATCGAAGAGCGGCGAGTGCGCACCGCGGCCGGGGGCGAAGTGCGCCTGCGCAGCTATTTTCATGCCGAAATTGCAGCGCTGGCCTCGGGCTATCTCGATTCCATCGCCGGCTACCTCGAGCTGTACGAGCACTGGATCGGCGCCTATCCGTACTCGGAATTCAGCGTGGTTTCCAGCCCGACGCCTACCGGATTCGGCATGCCCACCCTCACCTACCTGGGTATCGACGTCCTGCGCCTGCCCTTCATCCGCACGACTTCGCTGGGCCACGAAGTGCTGCACAACTGGTGGGGCAACGGCGTCTATCCCGATTACGCACGCGGCAACTGGGCCGAGGGCCTCACCAACTTCATGGCGGATTACGCCTACCGCGAGCGCGACAGCGCCGAAGCGGCGCGCGCCATGCGCCTCGCCTGGCTGCGCGATTTCGCCGCAATGCCGCCCGAGGACGACGGGCCGCTAGCGCGCTTCACCTCGCGCACCCACGGCGCCTCGCAGATCGTCGGCTACAACAAGTCGGCGATGCTGTTCTTCATGCTGCGCGACCTGATCGGAACCGCCGCCTTCGATCAGGGTGTGCGCGAGTTCTGGAGCCGCTACCGTTTTCGCGTCGCCTCCTGGGACGATCTGCGCGGCGCCTTCGAGCGCGCCTCGGGCAGGGATCTGGCCGCCTACTTCGCGCAATGGCTGCAGCGCAGCGGCGCGCCGGCGCTGCGCATCGCCGGCGCCAAGACCGAGCCTGCAGGCAGCGGCTGGCGGCTGAACCTCACGCTGGAACAGGGCGCGCCCTCCTACGCGCTGTCGGTGCCGCTTGTGCTGCGCACGGCCGCCGGCGAAATTGCGCGCCGCGTCGAGCTCACGCGCGAACGCGAAACCGCGGTGCTCGAGCTGCCGGCCGAGCCGCTGGAAATCGCGCTCGATCCGGACCTGCGCCTGTGGCGCCGCCTGGCGCCTGGCGAAGCGCCGCCCATCCTGCGCGACGCGATGCTGGCCGAGCGCCCGGCACTGATCGTCGCGAGCGCCGACGCCGCAGTGCAGGCGGCGCCAC
>JACZJV010000052.1 GCA_014860355.1 Burkholderiales bacterium
ATTCACCGGCGCGCAACTCGCACGGCTGCAGCTGACATTCCCCGATGGCGTGTGCGACTGGAGCAAGCCGGGCGTCGGCCAGCAGGAGGCGATCTCGCCGCTGAGTTTCGTCGCCGGTCCCGGCGGTCGGCCCTTGCCGCCGGCACCAGCGGCGAGCTCGCGCGAGCGCGAGGACGAACACGGACACTGAAGTCCTTTGCCGGCGGTGCCGCCACAGCTGCCTGTGGCGGCTCAGAACAAGGACTAGGCGGATCAATCCGGCGCCAGGCGTGAGGGACTTGCGGGTGCGCCGCAATGCACATTATGTCTATCGCTCCGCTACGCACCGCCCGGGCGGGGGCGATCGGGGCGAGTTTAGTGGAAAAAAACGGGGCCGACTGGCCCCGTTGACAATACACGCAGTGCTACGATTATTCGGCGAGGCCGGCTTTCGAGCATTGTTCGTCCTGGTCTCCGGTGACGCCGCTGGCGCCTATGCCTCCGATCACTTTGCCATCCACCATAATCGGCACGCCGCCGGGTGACGCGATTGCGCCCGGCAAGGTCATCACGGCAGGTCCGCTCTTGGCGATCGCTTCCGCAAATGCGCGGGTCGGTCGACGATACGTGGCCGCAGCCCGTGCTTTCATGATGGCGATGTCCATGCTCGCGGTCTGCGTGTTGTCCAGGCGTTCGAAGTAGACGAGGCCGCCATGGTTATCCACGACCGCAACGGCGACGTTCCATTTGTTCTTGACGCATTCTGCCAGCGCTTTGGCAGCAATCTTCTTGGCGCCAGCGAGATTGATCGCAGTGCCGTAGTCGGGACGTGCCTGTGCGGCAGCGGTCTGGGCGAAGACGGCGATGCTGGTGGCTAACGTAAACTGAAGAACTGCTCTTATTGCGTACATATCGCTCCTCCAGGTGGGTTGGTGACAGCGCTGCAACGATATGCTGTATGCGCCGATTTGGTAAACAACAAGACCTGGCAAGGTATTCCGCAATCTTCGATCTCTTTCTTGTGCAGCGCGACATCCGGCAGCCGCCTGGCGCCCGAAATGGCGCAGGTCACAGGCGCACCGCCTGTACAAGAAAGGCCGTAAGGCATCGTGACTGTAGGGAAAGGAATGGGCCAGACATGGCGTAGAGTAGAGGTCGAAGCCGTTCCATGTCCCGCCCGCTTATGGAGTAATGCCCATGCCGCTGCTCGGACCCGCCGCGATGCTGCTGTCATTCGATGTCCTCGAGGACGCCATAGCCGAGCACGACCAGTGGCATACGCAGGAGCATCTCCCGGAGAGACTTTCCATCCCGGGCTTCGTCCGCGGATCCCGCTGGGTGGCGCTATCGGGACAGCCCAGATACTTCGTGATGTACGAGGTTGCGCAGCTTGCAACGCTGAGCTCCGCCGCCTATCTGGAGCGGCTGAATCATCCGAGCCCCTGGACCGAGAAGATGATGCCCTGCTATCGGGGCATGAGCAGGGGCTTCTGCGCACTGGCCGGCAGTTTCGGCGCCGGCATCGGCCATGCCGGCCTGCTGATACGGTTCAAGCCGGGGATCGAATCCCCGTCTTCGCTGCGCGACTGGCTGCTGCAGGTCCTTGCTCCGCTTCCTTCGAGGCCGGGAATCGGCAGCGCCCATCTGTTCGAAGGCGCTGCGACGCCCGCGATGACGAACGAACAGCGCATCCGGGGTGCCGACGCGGGCTTTGACTGGGCGCTGTTTGTCACCGGTTACAGCGAGGACGCATTGGCGCAGCTCATGCATGTTGACTTGGCCGATGCAGCGTTCGCGCGGCACGGCGCGGCCGGGGTTCTCGCCGCACTGTACCGCATGGATTACGCACTCACCGATCGCGAGTCCGGTGCCGCGAGGAATCGCGCCTAGCCGACTGCCTGCCCGAAAGCCGAGCCTATGCAAATCAACCTGTCCGCGCTCGCCTCCCTGGACCAGACCGTGCTGCCCGCCGGCATGCGCTCGCGCTTCGTCGAAAACATCAACGGCCTCAGGATGCATGTGCTCGAGGCGGGCTTTGAATCTGCCGGCCGGCCCTGCGTGCTGCTGCTGCACGGCTTTCCCGAGCTCGCCTACAGCTGGAGAAAGGTGATGCTGCCGCTGGCGCAGGCGGGGTATCACGTGATCGCCCCGGACCAGCGCGGCTACGGTCGCACCACGGGCTGGGACGCGGACTACGACGGCGATCTCGCGCCGTTTCGCATGCTCAACCTGGTGCGCGATGCCCTGGGCCTGGTGTCGGCGCTGGGCTATCGCTCGGTCGCGGCGGTGGTCGGACACGACTTCGGCTCCCCCGTCGCGGCCTGGTGCGCGCTCGTGCGCCCGGACGTGTTCCGCTCGGTGGCGCTGATGAGCGCGCCGTTTGCGGGCCCGCCGCCCCTGGCCTTCGATACCGACCATGAGGGTGCGAAAGCGGGCGCTGCAAATTCACCCGCCCTGGTCCTCGAAGAATTGGCGGCACTGGAGCGACCGCGCAAGCATTACCAGTGGTACTACTCGACGCGCGCAGCCGACGCCGACATGCGCAACTGTCCGCAGGGCATCCACGCGTTTCTGCGCGCCTACTACCACGTCAAGAGCGCGGACTGGACACTGAACCGGCCCTGCCCGCTCGAATCGTGGAGCGCGACGGAGCTCGCCAAGCTGCCCACTTATTACGTGATGGATCTGAACCGGGGGATGGCCGAAACCGTCGCGCCCGAGATGCCGTCTGCGACCGCGATCGCGGCCTGCAAATGGCTGCCCGAGTCCGAACTCGCCGTGTACAGCGCCGAATACGCGCGCACCGGCTTCCAGGGCGGGCTGCAGTGGTATCGCTGCGCCACCGGCGGCAGGTTCACCGCCGAGATGCAGGTTTTCTCCGGTCGCAGCATCGACGTGCCCGCCTGCTTCATCGCCGGCAGGAGCGACTGGGGCGTCTACCAGAAGCCGGGCGACTTCGACAAAATGCAGCGAGGCGCATGCGCGCAGATGCGGGGCTGTCATCTCATCGAAGGTGCAGGTCATTGGGTGCAGCAGGAGCAGCCGCAGGAAGTGAGCCGGTTGCTGCTACAGTTCCTGCAGCTGTCCAGCCGCGATCGAAAGCCCTGACCGGCCGCGCCGCGGGCCTGGTTCAGCAGGTCTTGTTCGCGCGGCAGGCGGCCAGGGTCGGCGCCGCAGACACCATGGGCCGGCCCTCCTTGGCCCAGGCGCGGATGCCGTTTCTGACGTTGTAGACCTTGGCGTAGCCCGCCTGCTGCGACATGAACTGGCTGACCGGCTTGGTGCGGTTGCCGCTGCGGCAGATCACGACTACCGGCTCTCCCGGTTTGGCGATGGCTTTTGCCCGATTCAGCCAGGCGGCCGGGTCGGCCTTGCCGCGTTCGTCGAAAAAAGTCAGCAGGTGGCTGCCGGGGACGATGCCGGTTTCCTCCCACTCCGGCCGGGTGCGGATGTCGATCAGCGTAACGCCCGCGGCGGTGAGCTTCGCCAGTTCGGCGCTATCGATGTCGACGACCTCTGCGCGCGCGGCGAGTGCGGCGAGAAGAAGAAAGCAGGCAAGGAGCAGGCGGCGCATGAAATTCCACTTGAAAGGACAGACGGTTTGCATACTAGGTTTTCGCCTTTTCCAGACCGCCGAGGTACAGGCGGTTCCAGGTCGGGCTGATGATGAGTTCATTGACGCAGGCGCGCGGCGGCAGGCTGGCGAGGAAGAGCAGAGTCTTTCCGAGGTCTTCGGCCTGCAGCATGCGTTCGCGTTCTTCCCTGGAAGGCGGCACCGGGCGCTTCTCCAGGATGGGCGTGGCCACCTCTCCTGGCAGCACCGAGGTCGCGCGTATGCCGTTGACGCATTCCTCCATGTTGATCGACTCGGTGAGCGCGATCACCGCGCGCTTGGTCGCGTTGTACGCGGGCCCGGTGAGCAGGCTCGCGTAGCGTCCCGCCCAGGAAGACACGTTGATGATCAGCCCGTCCTGTTGCGCGCGCATCGCCGGCAGCACCGCGTGGCAGCAGTAGAACAGGCCGGAAAGATTGATCGCGACCACATCGTCCCAGCCTTCCATCGACATATTGCCGAGGTGGCGCTTGCCCAGATTGGTGCCGGCGCTGTTGATCAGGATATCGATACGCCGGTGCCGGCCGAGGATGTCCGCCGCCGCCTGCGCCACCGCCTTGCGCCCGGATACTTCGAGTTGCAGCACTTCTGCGCTGCCCTCGGCCTGCACCTGTTTCAGCGCCGCTGCGTTGGTCGCCGCGGTGCGTCCGGATAGGACGACGTGCGCGCCGGCCCGAGCCAGTTCGATCGCGCCCGCGAGGCCGATGCCGCTGCCGCCGCCGGTGATCCATGCCACTTTGCCTTTCAAGCTCATTCTCAATCCTTGGTTAGTCTCATTATACTTTACGACCTTGCGCCCACTTTCGCAGCAGCGATGCAGGGGTGATCAAACTTGCGCGGACGGCGACCCGTCCGCGCGGATCGTCGATTGCACGCGGATGAAAAGCACATCCGCGTGCAATCGACGATCTCCTATACAACCTCCACGCAGCGTTTGCTGTTAAGCAATAACCGTGATTTGTGTGCGGATGCGCTTTTCATCCGTGCACAAATCACGATTGGCGCGTGCAGCGCGCAAGGGTTTGTGACAATATCCAGGACGCCTTCGGAACGCCTGTCAACTTACCGTTTCTGATATTGCGTCGCGCCGAAAAGATTTTCTTTCGCCTTGTCGTCCATCAGCGGCTTGCGCCGGTCGGCGAGCACCGCCAGGCCGCGCTGCACCGCGGGCCGCGCGGCGATGCCGTCGCGCCATTCCTGCACCTGCGGGTAGTCGGCAATGTTCACGCCCTGCCTTTCCGGGAAGCGCAGCCAGGGCATGATGGCCATGTCGGCGATGGTGTACTCCTCGCAGGCGATGAAGCTGCTCTCGGCCAGGCGCCGCTCGAGCACGCCGTAGAGGCGGTTGGCTTCCTTGGAATAGCGCTGCATGGCGTAGGGAAGCTTCTCCGGCGCGTAGACCAGGAAATGGTGCGCCTGGCCCAGCATCGGCCCCACGCCGCCCATCTGGAACATCAGCCATTGCAGCGTGGACCAGCGCTCGCGCAGATCCTCTGGCAGGAATTTCCCGGTCTTGGACGCGAGATAGAGCAGCATCGCGCCGGATTCGAACATGGAGATGGGCTTGCCGTCGGGCCCGTCGGTATCGATCATCGCCGGCATTTTGTTGTTGGGGCTGATCTTGAGAAACTCGGGCTTGAACTGGTCGCCCGCGCCTATATCGATAGGGTGCACGCGATAGGGCAGGCCGGTCTCTTCCAGCATGATATGTATCTTGTGGCCGTTCGGTGTCGGCCAGGTGTACAGGTCGATCATTGCTTCACTCCTTCTTGTCAGGGTGGCGCTTGCGGATGAGGTATTTGTGCGTGCCGTCGAGCACCAGCTCGCCGCGCTGATTATGCACCGTGGCGCCCCCGGGCTGCGGTTAGATCAGCTTCACCAACTGCTTGCCGAAATTCTGCCCTTTCAGCAGTCCGATGAAAGCCTTGGGTGCGCTCTCGAGCCCTTGCGCCACGGTCTCGCGGTACTTCAACTTGCCCGAGGCGACCCATCCGGCAAGGTCCGCCATTGCCGGCGGCCACAGGTTCAGCCGGTCGCTGACGATGAAACCCTGCACCTTGATGCGGTTGGTCAGGATCGCCTGGAAGGTCTTCACCCCGTAGGGCTCGGTGGCGTTGTACTGCGAGATCAGGCCGCACACGGCGATGCGCGCAAACGCATTCGTGCGCCTGAGCACCGCGTCGAAGATTTCGCCGCCGACATTCTCGAAATAGCAGTCGATGCCCTCGGGCGTCGCCGCCTTCAGGTCCTCGCTCAGCCTGCCGGCCTTGTAATCGACGCAGGCGTCGAAACCCAGCTCCTGCACCACGTAATCGCATTTTTCCTTGCCCCCGGCGATCCCCACGGCGCGGCAGCCCTTCAACTTCGCGATCTGGCCCACGGCGCTGCCGACGGCGCCCGAAGCGGCGGACACCACCACGGTCTCCCCCGCCTTCGGCTGACAGATGTCCAGCAGCCCGACCCAGGCCGTTACCCCGGGCATGCCGATCACGCCGAGGTAGGCCGACATGGGCACTTTGCTCACGTCGACCTTGTTCAGGCCGGTGCCGTCCGAACAGCCGTATTGCTGCCAGCCGTACATGCCGGCCACGATGTCGCCCGCCTTGAATTTCGGGTTCTTCGATTCGATCACCTCTCCCACGGTGCCCCCGACCATGACCGCGTCGATCTCCTGCTTGGCGGCATAGGACTTGGCGTCGTTCATGCGTCCGCGCATGTACGGGTCGAGCGAGAGATAGTGATTGCGCACCAGCACCTGCCCGTCGGCCGGCGCGGGAACCGGGGTGTTCACGATCCTGAAATTCTCCTCCGTCACCCAGCCAGTGGGGCGGCTGGCGAGCAGGACCTGCATATTGGTAGCCATGGAAGCCTCGACAAACGTTGATAGGGATTGCGCCTTTTGCGCGGACGAGAAGCCGTCCGCGCGGATCGTGGATTGCGTACGGATGGAAAAACCATCCGTATGCAATCCACGATCTTGTAAGAAAACCTAACCGGTTCTTGCTTTAAATCATAACCGCGTCTTCTGTACGGATGCGCTTTTCATCCGTACAGAAGACGCGGTTGGCGCGCGCAGCGCGCAAATCAGCATTCGATGTTCTAAGCGGCGCTGGCGTAGCGCTCGAAATGGTGTTCCACGTCGCCCAGGGTGGCGTTGATCATGGCGAGGCGCTTGGCGTAATGCCCGGCGGCAAGCTCGTTGCTCACGCCCATGCCGCCGTGCAGCTGTATCGCCTCCTCGCCGATCGCGCGGCCGGAGCGGCCGATGTGGATCTTTGCCGCCGACACCGTGCGCTTGCGCTCGTTCGGATCCTCCGACTGCACCTTGACCGACGCGAGCAGCGCGAGCGAGCGCGACTGCTCGCAATGGATCATCATGTCCACCGCGCGGTGCTGCAGCGCCTGGAAGCTGCCGATAGGCCGGCCGAACTGCTGCCGCGTCTTCAGGTATTCGAAGGTGGCGGCATTGAGCGCTTCCATCGCGCCCACGGCTTCGGCGCACAAGGCCGACACGGCAAAATCGGCGGCACGCTCGAGCACCGGCAATGCATTGTCGGTTTCCCCGAGCACGGCGTCGGCGCCCACCTTGACGTTGCTGAACCTGATTTCGGCGGCGCGCATGCCGTCGATGGTGCGATACGCCTGCACCGCGACGCCGGCAGCCGACCTGTCGAGCAGGAACAGGCTGATGCCCTTGGCCTCGCGCGCGCCGCCCGCAGTGCGCGCCGACACCACCAGCTTGTCGGCGCTCTCGCCGTGCAGCACCACCGCCTTGTGGCCGTTCAACACATAGCCCGCGCCATCGCGCCTGGCCGTGGTCTCCACGCAGTTCAGTTCGTAGCGCGAATCGGGCTCGCCCAGCGCCGCTGCGAGGAGCAGCTTGCCCTGCGCCACTTCGGGCAGGACGGCCTGCTTCTGCGCCTCGCTGCCGGCAAGGTCCACCAGGCTGCCGCCCAGGACCACGGTGGAAAAGTACGGTTCGACCACGATGCCGCGGCCCAGTTCGGTCATCACCAGCATGGTGTCCACCGAAGTGCCGCTGAAACCGCCGTGCGCCTCGTCGAAGGCCACGCCCAGCAGGCCCATGTCGGCGAACTGCGCCCATACCTTGTCGGAGAATCCCTGCTTCGGGGCGATGATCGCCTTGCGCGCTTCGAAGCCGTATTCCTTGGCTATGTATTTCTGCAGGCTGTCGCGCAGCTGCTGCTGTTCGTCGCTGAATATGAAATCCATGTCAGAGCCCCAGTACCATTTGCGAAATGATGTTGCGCTGGATCTCGTTCGATCCGCCGTAAATCGAAGTCTTGCGGTAGTTGAAATAGACCGCTGCGGCCGACGCGGCGTATTCGGGTCCCACCGGTTCGCCTTTCCAGGCGGCGTCGCGCGCCTCCGGACGGAACGGCAGTGCATAAGGCCCCACCGCTTCCATGGTCAGCTCGGTCAGCGCCTGCTGAACGTCCGTGCCCTTGATCTTGAGTATGGAAGCCTCGGGGCCGGGCTTGGTGCGCGAAGACAAGACGCGCAGCAATGTGATTTCCAGCGCCATCAGCTCGACTTCCACGGCGGTGACGCGGTCGCGGAAGCGCGGGTCCTCGATCAGCGGTTTGCCGTTCCGCAGCTGTTTGCCGGCGATCGCTTTCAGCTGCTCCAGCTCGCGCTTGGACTCGCCCACGCGGGCGATGCCGGTGCGCTCGTGGCCGAGCAGGAACTTGGCGTAGGTCCAGCCCTTGCCCTCGTCGCCGACCAGGTTTGCGGCCGGGACCTTGACGTTGTCGAAGAACACCTCGTTGACCTCGTGCTCCTCGTCCAGGGTAATGATCGGGCGCACGGTGATGCCCGGCGATTTCATGTCGATCAGCAAGAAGGAAATGCCTTCCTGTTTTTTCACCGTGGTATCGGTGCGCACCAGGCAGAAAATCATGTCGGCGTACTGGCCCAGCGTGGTCCAGGTTTTCTGGCCGTCGACGATGTAGTGATCGCCCTGGCGCACGGCGCGGGTCTTGACCGAAGCCAGGTCGGAGCCCGAGCCGGGCTCGCTATAGCCCTGCGCCCACCAGTCCTCCGAGGACAGGATGCGCGGCAGAAAATATTCCTTCTGCCATTTGCTGCCGAAATGCTGGATCACCGGCGCCACCATCACCAGGCCGAAGGGCATCACCCGCGGCGCGCCGGCATAGCCGCATTCCTCGTCGAATATGTGCTGCTGGATCGGGGTCCAGGCGCAGCCGCCATACTCCTTCGGCCAGTTGGGGGCGACCCAGCCTTTCTTGAACAATATCTTCTGCCAGCGCACCCAGTCGTCCTTGCCCAAGCGCTTGTGGTGCAGCACCTTGTCGGCGATGTCCTTGGGCAGATTGTCGTGCACGAAGCTGCGCACTTCTTCGCGAAAAGCCTGTTCTTCCTTGGTGTAGTTCAGGTCCATGGAGAGTCCTTGAGATGGCGCGATTAACGATTTTAATTATATCACCGCGAACCTTCGACCGAGTCGCGGCGCGCCGGCTTTCAGCCGGTCGAAACCCATGGCGCGCGTCCGTGAATGAAGGGTGCGAACTTTTTGCCAGACGCGAGTTCGATCTGCTATGTTCGCTTTGATTCCAGGCTGAGGAGCACGACATGAGCGGACCGCTGACCGGTGTACGCGTACTCGAGATCGCAGGCATAGGCCCGGGACCGTTCTGCGGCATGCTGCTCGCCGACATGGGTGCCGACGTGCTGCGCGTGGACCGGCTGCAGGCCGGGGATCTGGGACTGCCGCTGGAACCCAGGTTCGAGATCATGTCGCGCGGCCGGCGCTCGATCGCGCTCGACCTGAAACAGCCTGCATCCATCCAGACGGTGCTGGAACTCGCGGCCCGGGCGGACGCGCTGATCGAGGGTTTTCGCCCCGGCGTCACCGAGCGCCTGGGCCTGGGTCCGGATGCCTGCTTAGCGCGCAATCCGCGCCTGGTCTACGGCCGCATCACCGGCTGGGGGCAGGACGGGCCCCTGGCGCAGGCCGCCGGCCACGACATCAATTACATCGCGCTCTCGGGCGCACTGCACGCCATCGGCCACCGGGACGGGGCGCCGGTGCCGCCGCTCAATCTGGTCGGCGACTTCGGCGGCGGCGGCATGTTTCTGGCATTCGGCATCGCCTGCGCGCTGTTCGAGGCGCGCGCCTCTGGCAAGGGACAGGTGATCGATGCCGCCATGAGCGAGGGCGCGGCCAGCCTGATGGCCATGTTCTACGGGCGCATGGCCGCCGGCCTATGGCGCGACGAGCGCGGCGTCAATGTGCTCGACACCGGGGCGCCCTGGTACGACGCGTATGAAACCGCGGACGGCAAGCACGTGGCCATAGGTTCCATCGAAGGTCGCTTTTACGCCGAACTGCTGCAGCGCCTGGGCCTGGATCCCACGAAGCTGCCGGGACAGTTCGAATACGCGCGCTGGCCCGAACTGCGCGCAGCCTTCACCGCGGCGTTCAAGAGCAGGACCAGGGACGAGTGGTGCAGCGAAATGGAAGGCACGGACGTGTGCTTTGCGCCGGTATTGTCGCTGGCCGAGGCGCCGCAGCATGCGCACAACCGCGCGCGCGGCGCCTTCGTCGACATCGCCGGCGTCGTCCAGCCGGCGCCGGCGCCGCGTTATT
>JACZJV010000010.1 GCA_014860355.1 Burkholderiales bacterium
GGTAATGCAGTGAGGCAGGGGGAGGGCGACACCGAGGGCGAGGCGATGCGCGCCGTCCTCGCAGGAGCCGCCGGTGCGCGCAAGCCGGCCAAGCCCGGGCCCGGCGCCCCTCCCGCTACCCTGAACGCGAAGCTCGCAAAACTCGGCATCCGGCGCCAGTTCGATCTGGTGCTGCACCTGCCGCTGCGCTACGAGGACGAAACCCGGCTCACGGCGATCGCCGACGCGCACGAAGGCGCGCCGGTGCAGGTCGAGGGCACGCTGATCGAGAGCCGCATCGCCTACCGCCCGCGGCGCCAGTTGGTGTGCAGGATCGAGGACGCGAGCGGCTTTCTCTACCTGCGCTTCCTCAACTTCTACGCCAGCCAGGCAAAGGCGCTGGTTGCGGGGGCGCGCGTGCGCGCATTCGGCGAAGTGCGCCCCGGTTTTTTCGGCGCTGAGATGATCCACCCGCGCTATCGCATGGTGCGCGCCGATACGCCGCTGCCCGTGGCGCTGACGCCGGTATATCCGAGCACCGCCGGGCTGCCGCAGGCGACGCTGCGCCGTCTGATCGCGCAGGCCCTGGAGCAGTGCGATCTGGACGAAACCCTGCCGCCGGAGATCGCCGCAGGCCTGGGCATGCCCGCGTTTCGCGCCGCCATCGACGCCTTGCACCGGCCGCGCCCGGGCGAGGACGAGCGCGCCCTCAGCGGGCGTACCCACCCCGCGTGGCGGCGCATGAAGCTCGAAGAGCTGCTCGCGCAGCAGCTGTCGATGCGCCTGCATTATCGCGAGCGCAAGAGCAAGACCGCGCCGGCGCTGGACCGGCCCGGTGCGCTGAGCGCCGGCCTGCTCGAGCAGCTGCCGTTCCGGCTGACGAACGCGCAGACCCGCGCCTGGGCGGAAATCGAACGCGATCTCGCGCAGGCCCATCCGATGCACCGCCTGCTGCAGGGCGACGTCGGCAGCGGCAAGACCGTGGTAGCGGCGCTGGCTGCGCTGCGCGCAGTGGAAAACGGCCTGCAGGCGGCGGTGATGGCGCCCACCGAAATCCTGGCCGAGCAGCACTACCGCAAATTCTCCGAGTGGCTCTCGCCGCTGGGGGTGCAGCTGGGCTGGCTCTCGGGCAGCCAGAAAAAGAAGCAGCGCAGCGCGGCCGCGGCCGACATGGCCTCGGGCGCGACGCAGGTGGCGGTGGGCACGCACGCGCTGTTCCAGGAAGGCATCGGCTTTGCGTCGCTCGGTCTGGCCATCGTGGACGAGCAGCACCGCTTCGGCGTCGCGCAGCGCCTCGCGCTGCGCGCCAAGGGATTGGGCGCCCGGAACGCAAAGACCGGCGCCGCCGCCGGGGCGGAGCCGCACCAGCTGATGATGAGCGCCACGCCCATCCCGCGCACGCTGTCGATGAGCTATTACGCCGACCTGGACGTGTCGCTGATCGACGAGCTGCCGCCGGGAAGAACACCGGTCAGGACCAAGCTGATTGCCGCCGAGCGCCGCGACGAGGTGCTCGCGCGGGTGCGCGACGCATGCCGCGACGGGCGCCAGGCCTACTGGGTATGTCCCCTGATCGAGGATGGCGGCATCGACGAGGATGCCGGCATGGGCGGGACGCGCGCGCCGGCGCGACGTCCGGGCAGCAGGCAAGCCGAGGCGCTGCAGCTGCAGAACGTGCTCGACACCCATGCGCGCCTCGCTGCGGAATTCGCCGAACTCAGGGTCGGGTTGGTGCACGGGCGGCTTGCGGGTGCGGAAAAAGCCGCGGTGATGGCGGATTTCGCCGCGGGGAACATCCAGCTGCTGGTCGCGACCACGGTGATCGAGGTCGGGGTCGACGTGCCCAAGGCCTCGCTCATGATCATCGAGCACGCCGAGCGCTTCGGCCTGGCGCAGTTGCACCAGCTGCGCGGCCGGGTGGGGCGCGGCGCCGCCGACAGCGCCTGCATCCTGCTCTATCAGAAACCGCTGGGCGAGATCGCGCGCGCGCGTCTCAAGGTGGTGTACGAAACTAGCGACGGATTCGAGATCGCGCGCCAGGATCTGCTGCTGCGCGGGCCGGGGGAATATCTGGGCGTGCGCCAAAGCGGCGCGCCGCTGCTGCGCTTTGCCGACCTGGAGCGCGACCTCGACCTGCTCGAGGCGGCGCGCGAGCTCGCGCCGCAGTTGCTGCAGCGGCATCCGCAGCAGGTCGAGCGCCATCTCGCGCGCTGGGTCGCCGGAAAAAGCGAATTGATGAAGGCCTGAGGCGATGAAGCTCGCTCAAATGCTGGAAAGAATCACGCTCTACGAAAAGCTGATGCGGCTGGACAAGCCGATCGGCACGCTGCTCCTGCTGTGGCCGACGCTGTGGGCGCTGTGGATCGCCGCCGACGGGCGGCCGCAGTGGCTCATGGTCGGCATATTCTGTGTGGGCACCCTGTTGATGCGCTCCGCCGGCTGCGTCATGAACGACCTCGCGGACCGCAATTTCGATGCGCATGTCGAGCGCACCAGGAACCGGCCGCTCGCAGCCGGCCTGGTGAGCGTGACAGAAGCGCTGTGGCTGGCCGCGGGCCTGAGCCTGGGCGCCTTCGGCCTGGTGCTTGCGCTCAACCGGTTCGCGATAGCGCTGTCCTTCGTCGCGCTGGCGCTCGCCGCGACTTATCCGTTCACCAAGCGCTTCCTGTCCGTGCCGCAGGCGTATCTGGGCGTGACCTTCGGCTTCGGCATTCCGATGGCGTACGCGGCCGTGACCAATCAGCTGCCGCTGCCGTGCTGGTGGCTGCTGCTGGCGAATATCTTCTGGGTCCTCGCCTACGATACCGAGTACGCGATGGTGGACCGCGACGACGATCTCAAGATCGGCATCAGGACGTCCGCCATCACGCTCGGACGCTACGACGTCGCCGCGGTGATGCTGAGCTACGCGGCCATGCTCGCGGTGTTGGCCTACACCGGCATGAAACTCGGCTTCGGCCTGTATTACTATCTGGGTCTGGGTGCCGCCGGCGGCATCATGCTCTATCACTACAGCCTGATACGCGAGCGCAGGCGCGAGGATTGCTTCAAGGCGTTTTTGCACAATAACTGGGTTGGCGCAGTGATCTTCGCCGGCATCGCTGCGAATTATGTCTGGCGTTAACGGGACCCCATACATGCGCTACAAGGATCTGCGCGACTTCATCGCGCAATTGGAACAACAGGGTGAGCTCAAGCGCGTCGCCATCGAGGTCGATCCGCATCTGGAAATGACCGAGGTGTGCGACCGCGTGCTCAAAGCCGGCGGTCCGGCCATCCTGTTCGAAAAGCCCAAAGGCTATGACGGCCTCGCCGGACGAGCGCACATTCCGGTGCTGGCGAATTTGTTCGGCACGCCGCGGCGCGTGGCGCTGGGCATGGGCCGGGAATCGGTAGCCGCGCTGCGCGAGGTGGGCACGCTGCTTGCGTACCTGAAGGAGCCCGACCCGCCCAGGGGGCTGAAGGACGCCTGGGACAAGCTGCCGGTGCTGAAGCAGGTGCTCAACATGGCGCCCACGCTCAGGAGCAGTGCGCCCTGCCAGGATATCGTGTGGGAGGGCAGGGATGTCGATCTTTCCCGGCTGCCGGTGCAGACCTGCTGGCCGGGGGACGCCGGAGCGCTGATCACCTGGGGACTCACCGTCACCCGCGGGCCGCTGAAAACCCGGCAGAACCTGGGCATCTACCGCCAGCAGGTGATCGCGCCGAACAAGGTGATCATGCGCTGGCTGGCGCAGCGCGGCGGCGCGCTGGATTTCCGCGACCACTGCCTGCACCACCCGGGCGAGCCGTTTCCGATTGCGGTGGCCCTGGGCGCGGACCCGGCCACCATGCTGGGCGCGGTGACGCCGGTGCCCGATTCGATCTCCGAATATCAGTTCGCCGGCCTGCTGCGCGGCGCCAAGACCGAACTGGTGAAATGCCTGGGCAGCGATCTGACGGTGCCGGCGGGTGCGGAGATCGTGCTCGAGGGTGCGATCCACCCGGAGGAAAACGCGCCCGAAGGATCCGCCGCAGGCGGGCCAGCAGCCTACCAAACTGCGCTGGAGGGGCCGTTTGGCGACCACACGGGGTATTACACGAGCAGGAGCGCTTCCCGGTGTTCACCATCGAGCGCATCACCATGCGCCGTGACCCGATCTACCACAGCACCTACACCGGCAAGCCGCCGGACGAACCGGCGGTGCTGGGCCTGGCATTGAACGAAGTATTCGTGCCGCTGCTGCAAAAGCAGTTCCCCGAAATCACCGACTTCTATCTGCCGCCCGAAGGCTGCTCCTACCGGCTCGCCGTGGTGAGCATGAAGAAGCAGTACCCGGGGCACGCCAAGCGCGTCATGTTCGGCATCTGGAGTTTCCTGCGCCAGTTCATGTATACCAAATTCATCATCGTCACCGACGACGACGTCGATGTCCGCGACTGGAAGGAAGTGATCTGGGCACTGACCACGCGCGTCGATCCCGCGCGCGATACGCTGCTGGCGGAGCGCACCCCCATCGACTATCTGGACTTTGCCAGCCCGGTGTCGGGTCTGGGCTCGAAAATGGGCATAGACGCGACCAACAAATGGCCGGGCGAAACCAGCCGCGGCTGGGGCACGCCCATCGCCATGGATGCCGAGGTGAAGCGGCGCGTGGACGAACTGTGGGGCGACTTGGGAATTTGATCGCCCTGTCTCAGATTACGCTGTATGCGCGTGTCGGGCTTGGTGCGTTGACGCTCCGCGCTATCGCGCGGCAACCGTGTTTGCCCAATACGGATGAAACCCGCATTGGGCAAACACGGTTATGGATAAAACCAAGATAGTGCAGGGGGTTGATCAGAGATCCCCGATTGCGCACGGACAGTTTCACCGTCCGTGCGCAATCGGGGATCCGCGCGGACGGGACGCCGGCCGCGCAAGTTCTGAGGTGCAGCTTCGATGCAGGACGCGCTTCGAACTGCGGCTATAGAGGCTAGCGCCTTCCGATCAGCAGTCCGAGGGCGACGCCGACCAGCGCGCTGACACCGGCGATTCTCCAGGGATGCTCGTGGGCGTAGCCGTCGGTCACCTCGACTGCGGCGCGGGCTTTTTCGCTGGCCATTTGCTCGAATTCGGCCAGGCGCGCCCTGGCGGCGCGCAGGTTTTCTTCCAGGCGCGGCCGCAGCGCAGCCAGCTTTTCGCCGGATTCGCCGACGATGGCCTTGAGCAGCTGTTCGGTGTCTGCAATAACGACGCGCAAATCGGCAACCAGTTTTTCGCTCGTGACGGTTTGAACTTTGGTATCCATGATGGCTCCCGGGTGGTGGGTTGCGAATGTTTTCATCGTAGTCCCTCGCGAGTGCCCCGGTTTGACTTTGGTCAAGCAGAGCGCACTGTCGTGCGCAGGGCCCTCGATACGAGGAGACCATGAAACGGCGGCCTAGTTCCCCCGCCCGGCGCCGCCCTCGTACACCCATTGCAGCAGCGCATCCTGCGCCGGCTGGCCGGCCCCCGCATTGGGGTGGTTGATGAACAGCACCACCACCAGGCGCCGTCCGTGTTTGTCCAGCACATACCCCGCCAAAGTGCGCGCGTCGGCGAGCGAGCCGGTCTTGATATGCGCCTGCCCGGCAATGGCTTCGGAACGCAGCCGGCGGCGCATGGTGCCGTCATGGGCGACGAGCGGCAGCGAGGACATCAGCTCCGGCATTACCGCGCTGCGCCAGGCTTCGAGCAGCAGGCTGCCCATGTGCTCGGCGCTGATGCGCTCCTCGCGCGACAGGCCCGAGCCGTTTTCCAGCACCAGTTCGGGGAAGTCGAGTTTTTTTTCGGCGAGCCAGGAGCGCACGGCCTGGCCGGAGCGCGCGCTGTTTCCGGGCAGTGCGAGCATCTCGGCGCCCAGCGTCAGAAACAGCTGCCGCGCCATCACGTTGTTGCTGAACTTGTTGATGTCGCGCACGAGCTCGGCGCTGCTCGCCGATTCACCCGTCGCGAGCAGCTTCGCGTCGGCGGGCACCACGCCGTCCCTCCAGCCGCCTTTGATCGAGCCGCCCAGTTCCTCCCACAACTGCCTGAATACGCCGTAGACGTAGTCCGGCTGCGCGAGCAGGCTCGCGTTCCAATAGTGCTCGCCGCAGCTGGCCGGCATGCTGCCGCTGAAGCTGGCCTTGGCGGTAGCGCCCTTGTTTTGGAAGTCGGCCTTGATCCCCGCGCGCCAGTCGCCGCAGGCGCCGCCGGTTGCGCGCACCGCGGCGGCGAACTCCAGCCCGGCCGGCCTGGGTTCGGCGATGACCGTGACGATTCCGGTATCCGCGTCGGGATGAAACTGGAAGCGCACCGCCTTGAAGTTGAGCAGCAGCGCGTCAGGCCCGACGTTATAGGCACGCAGCGGCTCGGCGTCGAATTTTCCCGGATCGTATGCGGGCGTTTCGAAATAGCTGCGGTCCTGCACCAGATCGCCGCGGATCTCGCGCAGGCCCAGCGCGCGCAGCTTGCGCAACAGCAGCCAGAATTGCTCCAGCGTCAGCTTCGGATCGCCGTAGCCTTTGAGTATCAGGTCGCCCTGCAGCACGCCGTCCTGCAGCTTGCCGCCGGCGTAGGCCTCGGTCTTCCAGGTGTAGCTGGGGCCGAGCTGCTCGAGCGCGGCGTACGTGGTGAGGAGCTTCATGGTCGAAGCCGGGTTCATCGCCGCAGCCGCGTTGTGCGAGAGCAGCGGCCTTGCGCCGTCCACGCCGCGCACGTAGGCGGCGACGCCCGATAGTGGAATATGGGCGTGCTGCAGCGCCAGTCCGACCGCGGGCGGCAGCGGCTGGGCGCGCGCAAGCGTCGCCGCCAGGAGGAAGATCAGCAGCAAGGGCAATTCGAATGGTCGTGGTCGCATGGCGGGATCCGGTTCTGCAGTCCATGATACTTTAAGAGCCGGTATCCATTGAGGGCATGGCTCCCCCCATGCCCAGGTCAGCGGCCATGGCGTACAGAGTGAACCGGCCTGCACGCTGGTTCGGCCTGAAGCACGAGCCCAGGGGTTCTTGAGCCTGCCAGCCGGGGCGCATGCTGCGATTTTGCGCAAGAGGCCACTTGAATTTGCCGCCCTGAGGCCCCATAATTAGCACTCGTCGAGCTCGAGTGCTAACAACCAGCTTCCGATTTCTGGTCACCAACATTATGTCAGTGACCGCTAACTAACCACCTGTTTGGAGGAAATATTTATGAAAATCCGTCCCTTACACGACCGTGTCATCATCAAACGCATCGAGGAAGAACGCAAGACCCCGGGCGGAATCTTTATTCCTGAGAACGCGGCCGAAAAGCCGGATCAGGGCGAAGTGGTCGCTATCGGCACCGGCAAGGTAATGGAAGACGGCAAAGTGCGCCCGCTCGACGTCAAAGTCGGCGACCGCGTCGTGTTCGGCAAGTATTCGGGCTCCACCGTCAAGATCGACGGGGACGAATTGCTGGTCATGCGTGAAGAAGACATCATGGGTGTGATCACCAAGAAATAAGCGTCTACCCCAACCAAACAAATACAGTTTCGGGGGCTGCACGAGCAAGGGGCCACGCCCCATCCGGTTTCCCCCGGTTCGATTACAAATTTTCAGGAGAAATACGATATGGCTGCAAAAGACGTACGCTTTCATGATTCGGCCCGCGCCAGAATGGTAGTTGGTGTAAACATCCTCGCCGATGCCGTCAAAGTAACCCTGGGCCCGAAAGGCCGCAACGTAGTGCTGGAGCGCTCCTTCGGTTCCCCCACGGTGACCAAGGACGGCGTGTCCGTGGCCAAGGAAATCGAACTCAAGGACAAGTTCGAGAACATGGGCGCGCAGATGGTCAAGGAAGTCGCCTCGAAGACCTCGGATGTCGCCGGCGACGGCACCACCACCGCCACGGTGCTGGCCCAGTCCATCGTCAAGGAAGGCATGAAGTACGTGGCCGCCGGGATGAACCCGATGGACCTGAAGCGCGGTATCGACAGGGCCGTCGTCGCCATCACCGAGGAACTGAAGAAGATTTCCAAGCCCTGCACCACCAGCAAGGAAATCGCCCAGGTCGGCGCCATCTCGGCGAATGCGGACGTTTCCATCGGCGACCGCATTGCCGAAGCCATGGACAAGGTCGGCAAGGAAGGCGTGATCACCGTCGAAGACGGCAAGAGCCTGGCCGACGAACTCGAAGTCGTCGAAGGCATGCAGTTCGACCGCGGCTACCTGTCGCCCTACTTCATCAACAACCCCGACAAGCAGATCACGCTGCTGGAAAATCCCTACATCCTGCTGCATGACAAGAAGATATCCAACATCCGCGACCTGCTGCCGGTACTCGAAGGCGTGGCCAAGGCCGGACGTCCGCTGTTGATCGTCGCCGAGGACGTCGACGGCGAAGCGCTGGCCACCCTGGTGGTGAACAACCTGCGCGGCATCCTCAAGACCTGCGCCGTGAAAGCGCCGGGCTTCGGCGACCGCCGCAAGGCCATGCTGGAAGACATCGCCATCCTCACCGGCGGCACCGTGATCGCCGAGGAACTGGGCCTGACGCTGGAGAAAACCACGCTGAAGGATCTGGGCCAGGCGAAGCGGGTCGAAATCGCGAAAGAGAACACGATCCTCATCGACGGCGCCGGCGACACCAAGGCGATCGAAGCGCGGGTGAAGAACATCCGCACCCAGATCGACGAGGCGACCAGCGACTACGACAAGGAAAAACTGCAGGAACGCGTAGCCAAGCTCGCCGGCGGTGTGGCCTTGATCAAGGTCGGTGCCGCAACCGAAGTCGAGATGAAAGAGAAAAAAGCGCGCGTCGAAGACGCACTGCATGCAACGCGTGCCGCGGTCGAGGAAGGCATCGTCGCCGGCGGCGGCGTGGCCCTGATTCGCGCCCGCTCGGCGCTGAAAAACCTCAAAGGCGACAACTCCGACCAGGACGCGGGCATCAAGATCGTGATCCGCGCGCTGGAAGAGCCGATGCGCCAGATCGTGGCCAACGCGGGTGACGAGCCCTCGGTGGTGCTGAACAAGATCATGGAAGGCAAAGGCAACTACGGCTACAACGCCCAGACCGGCGAGTACGGCGATCTGGTGGAAATGGGCGTGGTCGATCCGACCAAGGTGGCGCGCACCGCGCTGCAGAACGCGGCCTCGATCGCCGGCCTGATGCTCACCACCGATTGCATGGTGGCCGAGCTGGTCGAAGACAAGCCGGCAGGCGGCGGTGGCATGCCCGGCGGCATGGGCGGCATGGGCGGCATGGGCGGCATGGACATGTAACGCATTCCGTCCAACAGCGGCGCGCTCTGGCGCGCCGCGATTGGAAACGGATGCGTCCTTCCCCGGGCGTGAAACCCGGGGAAGTGTTCGAAGCGAAAGAAAAGCCCGGCTGCGGCGGGGCTTTTTTTTTGGGTGCGCCCAGCATGGGCGCACTCCTGTGGGTGTAAGTCCCACCGTAAGCTGATCACAGCGAGCGAAGCGAAGCGCAACTGCATGAGGGTGACTGAGTGTGGGGAGGAAGCGCGGAGCGAAACTGTGAGCCGATGAACAAGAACCGGATAGAAGGCGTTGCCGAGCAGGGCGAGCGGGCCCAAAACCGCGAAGCTCTTGTGATCAAGGCGAGGTGGCGTAGATCCGGCGGTTGTGCAGTGAAGGAGTGCGTTCTTACCTGGGGAGATCTCGCCTCATGGCTGAAAGGCCGACGTGGTAACACGG
>JACZJV010000053.1 GCA_014860355.1 Burkholderiales bacterium
ACGCTCAGGGCGCCCTGCGGCACTTCGATCCCCGCGGCCGCGAGCAGGCGTCCGGCGAGCATGGTTTCCGCGAGCGGCACCGGCGCCCCGTGATAGGCGCTGCGGCGCAGCGCCAGCATCGCATCCTCGAACGCGAGGCCGGAGCCGCCCGCCGCTTCCGGCAGCGCGGCCCGCGTCAGTCCCACCTCCTCCAGCGCCTGCCACAATGCCGCGGGCCACTCCCCCGCTTCCGCGGCTTCGCGCCTAGCCTTGGTGCAATGTTCGTCGAAAATCCGGTCGACGGTATTCAGCAGGTCGTTGCGCATTTCGCTCATCGCAGCCCCAGTCCGCGCGCGATCATGCCGCGCAGGATCTCGCGCGTGCCGCCGCGTATGGTGAACCCCGGCGCGCGCAGAATGCTCATGCCGAGCAATTCAGCGTAGCTCGCCCCCTCGCCCAGGCTGGGCTCCGTCGCGATCAGCTGGCGGAAGGTTTCGGGAATTTCGCGCTCGAATGCGGTGCCCATGTCCTTCACCAGCGCCGCTTCCACCGCCGGTTGCGCGCCGCGCTCGAGCATGCCGGCGACCGAGGTCGACATGCGCCGCAAGGTCGCCAGGTGCGCAACGAAGCGGCCGATATCGTTGGCCGAGCGCGCGTCCGGATCCGCGCCGATGGCGCGGATCGATTCGAGCAGCAGCTGGTAGGTGCTGAGAAAACGATCCGGACCCGAGCGCTCGAACGCCAGTTCGCTGGTCACCAGCTTCCAGCCCATGCCGGGTTCGCCCATGACCATGTCATCGGCGACGAAAAACCCGTCGAACACCACTTCATTGAAATCGTGGCCGCCGTACAGATTGTAGATCGGCCGCACGCTCACGCCGGGGTGGGAGAGATCGACGATGAACTGGGTCATGCCGGCATGGCGGTCTTCTTCCTTCGGCGCGGTGCGCGCAAGCGCGATCAGATAGTTCGTCAGGTGCGCGCCGCTGGTCCACACCTTGGTTCCGCTGATGCTCCAGCCGCCTTCCACTCTGGCCGCGCGCGTGCGCACCGCGGCCAGGTCGGAGCCTGAATCGGGCTCGCTCATGCCGATGCTGAAATAGCAGACCCCCGCGGCGATTTTCGGCAGGATGACTTCTTTGGCGCGCGCGCTGCCGTAGCGCAGGATCTGCTGCCCGCTTTGCCGGTCGGCGATCCAGTGCGCGCCCACCGGCGCGCCGCCGGCGAGCATCTCTTCGGTCACGACATAGCGTTCCAGCGCAGAGCGCTCGTGGCCACCGTACTGCTTCGGCCAGCGCATGCCGATATAACCGCGCTCGCCGCATTTGCGGCTGAAGTCCGGGTCGAAGCTGGACCAGGAATTGCGGCTGGGCGTGAACGCGCCCCGTGCCACCTCCGCCGCGATGAACGCGCGTACCTCGTCCCGCAGGGCTTGCGCCCCGGGCGGCATCGCGACTGGATCGAACCTGAATTCGTGCATACACGCCTCCACGCTTGGGCTTGGGCTTGCGCCGGCCTGTGCCGCGCCGTGGCCGGCCTGACGCGGCCAATATATCCGAGACACCCCTGCCGCGCAAAAGGTAAAATCCGTTCGCGCTGCGTAGCGCGCCCCCGGCGGCTGCGCCGCCGCCGCATCGTTCCGGCGGGGCAGACATACCCAGAAAGGAAATCAAGCCATGAGCCACACTCACCCCGTGCTATACGAACAGGACGGCGGCGTCGTCGTCCTCACCTTGAACGAACCGACGACGCGCAACGCGATATCGCCGGCGATCGTGAAGGCACTGGTTGAATGCACCGAGCGCATCAATGCCGACCTGAGCGTCGGTTGTGTGATCCTGACCGGCGCGGGCAAGGGGTTTTCGTCCGGCGGCAATGTGAAGCACATGAAAGGCCGCTCCGACCTCTTCGGCGGAACCCCGGTGGATATCCGCCGCGGCTATCAGCAGGGTATCCAGCGCATACCGCTGGCGATGTACGGCCTGGAAGCGCCGTCGATCGCTGCGGTCAACGGCGCCGCGGTCGGCGCCGGCTGCGACCTCGCCTGCATGTGCGACATGCGCATTGCCGGGCGCAGCGCCAGTTTCGCCGAGAGCTTCCTGCGCGTCGGCCTGGTGTCCGGGGACGGCGGCGCATGGTTCCTGCCGCGCGCGGTCGGCATGTCCAAGGCCTGCGAGATGACCTTCACCGGCGATTTCGTCGAGGCAAAGGAAGCGCGGCGCATCGGCCTGGTGTCCAAAGTCGTGGCCGACGATCAACTGATGGAGGAAGCCCTGCTGCTGGCGCGGCGCATCGCCGCACAGCCGGTGCATTCGCTGCGCCTGACCAAGCGCCTGCTGCGCGATTCGCAGCAGGCGAGTCTGGCGACCGCGCTCGAAATGGCGTCGGCGATGCAGGCGCTGGCGCAGCATACCGAGGACCAGCACGAAGCGGTCCTGGCATTCTCCGAGAAGCGCGCGCCGAAATTCAAGGGGCGCTGACGCGGGCCGCCGCGCCGGGACGCGCCGATCTCAGCCGGCGGCTTTGCGCGCAAGGCAGTAAAGCAGGGCACGAGCGCCTTCGTCCAGACCCGATGCCGGATCGTCTGGCAGGAAATGCAGTTTGAACGAGCGCACCGCCGCCGCAAGATCCTCGGTGTCGTAACCCAGCGCGCGCAGTTCCAGCGCCTCGTCGATCGGCTGTTGCTGCGGCGCCAAAGGCGTGTCGCACCACAGGCCGTAGCCATGCTCAGCCAGCGTCTTCCAGGGAAAGTAGCGGCTGGGGTCGACTTTGCGCCCGGGGGCGATGTCGGCGTGGCCGAGGAAATTCGCAGACGGGATACGATAGCGCGCCTTTATGTCGGCCAGCAAGCGCAGCAGCGAGGCGATCTGCGCATCGGGGAACGGTTCGCGCCCGTTGTTGTCTAGTTCTATGCCGAGCGAAACCGAGTTGAGATCGGTATCCGCACCCCATCTCGATTCTCCCGCATGCCAGGCCCGGGCGCGCTCGTCGACCAGCTGGATGATAGTTCCGTTGCGCCCGATCAGGTAATGCGCGCTCACGGAGCGCAGCGGATCGGCGAGCGTGCGCAAGGCCTCGTCGACCGTATCGTCGCTGGTGTGGTGCAGTATGACGAAGTTGGGTCGTCTCTCGTTGAAGTTCGGCGACGCCTGCCATTCGGTCGGTATGCCTGCGCGCTGCGGCAGCGGTGCGCAGGCAGTGAGCGCCAGCAACAGTGCAAGTAGGGGTGTCCTGATCGAGGTCATGCCGTGTCGCGCAGCAGAGTCCAGGGCAAATTGTAACGCCTTGCCGGCATACAATAGCCGAAGCGGGCAAAAGGAAGGGCATATGGCCGGACCGAAGGGATTCAACGCGCAATGCGTTTATTGCTAGTCGAAGACGATGCCATGATAGGCGAAAGCGTTCGGACCGGACTGCAGCAGGACGGTTTTGCCGTCGACTGGGTGCAGGACGGACGCACGGCCGAGCTCGCGCTCGAAACCAACCCCTACGACACGCTGCTGCTCGATCTCGGACTGCCGCGCAAGGCCGGGCTCGAGGTGCTCGCCTCGCTGCGCCGGCGCGGCGCCGAAATTCCCGTGCTGATCCTGACCGCGCGCGACGCGGTCGCCGACCGCGTCAAAGGCCTCGATGCGGGAGCCGACGACTATCTGGTCAAGCCCTTCGATCTCGACGAGTTGGCGGCGCGGGTGCGGGCGCTGCTGCGCAGAAAATCCGGGCGCCCGGGTCCTGTCATTGAGGTCGGCGCACTGTGCATCAACCCGGCGACGCATGAGGTGTCGCTGGACGGAAAATCGATTTCGCTTTCGGCGCGCGAATTCGCACTGATCCATGCGCTTTGCGCACGCCCGGGCGTGGTGCTTTCGCGCGCCCAGCTCGAGGAAAAGCTCTACGGCTGGGGCCAGGAAGTGGAGAGCAATACGGTCGAAGTGTATATCCATGCACTGCGCCGCAAGCTGGGTGCGGGTTTCATCCGCAACGTGCGCGGCGTCGGCTACACGGTGCCGAAACAAGCGTGAGTTCGATCCGGCGCCAGCTCCTGTTGTGGTTGCTGTCCGGCCTCGCGCTCGCGGTCGTTGCGGCCGGGGCGCGGATATACAGCCAGACGCTGGCCGAAGCCAACGAACTCTTCGACTACCATCTCAGGCAAATGGCCGCTTCGCTGCCGAACGATTCCTTCGGCCCGCTGCCGCCCTCGAGCGCGATCGAAACCGAAGACGGGCTGGTGGTCCAGATCTGGGACCGCAACGGCCTGGAACTGTATTTCTCCCGGCCGGCATCGAAACTGCCGCAGCGCGCGGAACTCGGCTTTTCCACGGTGGCCACCGCGCACGGGAGCTGGCGCGTATACAGCGCGCTCGAGCGCAACAACGTGGTCCAGGTGGCGCAGCCGATGAGCGTGCGCCGGGACCTCGCCGCGGGCATGGCCTTGCGCGCCCTGCTCCCGCTGCTCGCGCTGCTGCCGGTGCTGGGCGTCCTGATCTGGCTCACCATAGGCCGCGGACTGCAGCCCCTGGAGCGCATGGCGCAGGCGCTGGACCGGCGCACGCCGGACTCGCTAGCTCCGCTGTCCCAGGAAGGACTGCCGAGCGAAATACGGCCCCTGGTCCACGCCGTGAACGAACTGCTCGCGCGGCTCTCGCGCGCGCTCGAGTCGCAAAAGGCATTCGTCGCCGATGCGGCGCACGAACTGCGCACGCCGCTCACCGCGGTGCAACTGCAGATACAACTCGCCGAACGCGCGAAGACCGAGGGGGAGCGCGACGCGGCCTTCGCCAAACTCAAGCACGGACAGTCGCGCGCGGCCCATCTGGTGCAGCAACTGTTGACTCTGGCGCGCCAGGAGCCCGGCGTCTCGCCGCCCCCGCATTCGACGGTCGAGCTCGCCGAGGCAGTGCGCCTGGTGATCTCCGAACTCGCACCGCTCGCCGCCAACAGGAATATCGCTCTCGGTCTGAGCCATGAGGCGCAGGCGCGCATCTCAGGGGATTTCGACGCGCTGCGCGTGATGCTCGGCAATGTGATCGACAATGCGATCCGCTACACCCCGGCAGGCGGGGCCGTCGATGTCGCCGTGCGGCTGCAGGAGCGCACCGCGGTCGTGGAAATTGCCGACACCGGACCGGGAATACCGCAGGAGGACCGCGCGCGCGTATTCGACCGCTTCTATCGGCGTGTAGCCACGCACGTCGCAGGCAGCGGGCTGGGACTGGCAATCGTGAAGAACATCGCCGATCGCCACCATGCCTCTATCGGGCTCGCGAATCGCGATCCGGGTCCGGGATTGCGCGTAACGATCGCATTCCCTCTCGCATAGGATAAGCGCCTCTTGTTCTATTCCCTTCCCCCGATAACCCGGGCGCTGATCGTCGTCAACGTCCTGATGTACGCCGGCGAGTTCCTGCTGGGCAATGGCCTCACGCTGCGGCTCGCGCTCTGGCCCATCCACACGGGCGCATCGTCGGACGGACTGTTGTCGTTTCAGCCCTGGCAGCTGCTCACTTACGCGTTTCTGCACGCAGGCACCTGGCACCTGTTCGTCAACATGTTCGCCGTCTACATGTTCGGCAGCCAGCTGGAAATGCTGTGTGGTCCGAAGCGCTACCTGAATCTGTACCTCGTCAGCGTCGTCGTTGCCGGTGTGGCGCAGCTCGCCGTCGCAGACCTCGTATCGGCGGACCCGTATCCGACGATAGGCGCTTCCGGCGGCGTTTTCGGACTGCTGCTCGCTTACGCGATGTACTTCCCCACACGCACCATCGTGCTCTTGATCCCGCCGATCCCGATGCCGGCATGGCTGTTCGTCACCCTCTATGGCGCGCTCGAACTCTATCTGGGCGTCACCGGGACCGAGGCCGGCGTTGCGCATTTCGCCCATCTGGGCGGCATGGCCGGCGCATGGTTGATGATCCGGTACTGGCGCGGCCGGCCGCCGTTTCACCGGCGCTAGCACTGCGCCCTGACCTTGCGCGTGCTCAGGCGCGGCGCTCCCCTGCCCGGGGCTGCGCCCGTGTTTGCCGCCGCGGCGCATTCCCCTCTCCGGTTTAAGTTTGCCTTAAGTCTGCGCTCGCAAGATGCCGGCCATGACGGGGATGTTCCCCGACTAGCCATTAAAGAAGGAGCGCATGATGAAACCCAAAGTTCTAGCCCGGAGCCTGATCGCCACGGCTGTCATATCGGCCCTAGGTGCGGGCGCATACTCCGCAGGTCACATCTTTACGCAGGAAGCCAACGCTGCCACAGCCCCTCTGGCCGCAGCGAGCGCGCCGGCGGCCAGCGCCCTGCTTCCCGATTTTACCGGCATCGTAGAGCGCAACGGCCCCGCGGTGGTCAATATCAGCGTAACCCATGAGGCCAGGGAAACGGCGAACACACCGCAGTTCGAGCACATGGATACGAACAATCCGTTCTTCGAATTCTTCCGCCAGTTTCCCGGCGCCGTGCCGCACGGGTCTGCACCTCAGCGCGGAGAAGGATCCGGCTTTATCGTGAGCCCGGATGGCGTCATCCTCACCAATGCGCATGTCGTCGACGACGCGACCGAAGTGACGGTGAAGCTCACCGACAGGCGCGAGTTCCGCGCCAAGGTCATCGGCAGCGACAAGCCCAGCGACGTCGCGGTGCTCAAGATCGACGCGACCGGCCTGCCGACGGTGAAACTGGGCAGCAGCATGAAGGAAAAAGTGGGCGAATGGGTGCTGGCCATCGGCTCTCCCTTCGGTTTCGAGAATTCCGTGACTTCGGGTATCGTCAGCGCCAAATCGCGTTCGCTGCCAGACGGAACCTACATCCCCTTCATTCAGACCGATGTCGCGGTCAATCCGGGCAATTCCGGCGGCCCCCTGTTCAATATGCAGGGCGAAGTCATCGGCATCAACTCGCAGATATTCACCCATACCGGCGGCTACCAGGGCCTGTCCTTCGCCGTCCCCATCGACCTGGCGATCAAGGTCAAGGACCAGCTGCAGCAATTCGGCAAGGTCAGCCGCGGCCGTATCGGGGTGACGATACAGGAGGTCAATCAGCAACTCGCCAATTCCTTCGGCCTGTCCTCGCCGAACGGCGCCTTGGTTGCATCGGTCGAGGACAACGGTCCGGCGGCCAGGGCCGGAATCAAGCCGGGTGACGTGATCCTCAAGTTCAACGGGCACGCGATCAAGGATTCCTCGGAACTGCCGTCGCAGGTTGCCGACGTGAAACCCGGAACCCATGCGACGCTGGAGATTTCGCGCAACGGCAAGACCAGGGAAATCGAATTGAATGTGGGCGAATTGAAGGGGAACAAGCTCGCGTCGGCGGATACGGCGACCCAGGATCACGGCCGCCTCGGCCTCGTGGTGCGCCCGCTGGACCCCGATGAACAGCAGCAGGCCGGAAACAAGGGACTGGTGGTCGAGGAATCCAGCGGCCCGGCTGCGCGCGCCGGGATTCAGCCCGGAGACCTGCTCCTCGCGGTCAACGGAACGCCACTCAAGTCGGTCGAGCAACTGCGCGCGATGGTGGCGAAGTCGGGCAGGACCATGGCTTTGCTGATCCAGCGCGAGCAGGGGAAGATCTTCATTCCGGTCGATCTAGGCAGCAAGCAGGGTTGAAGCATGGCAAGGCCACGAACGCACTTGCGGCATCCAGGCAGGGTGCACCCTGAGCGCATCGCCGAGCAGGCCTGCGGCAGCGCGGCAGCGGCCCTCGTGGCCCTTGCCTGCGCCTTCGGCCCGATGCCGGATCAGCCGGGCATGCGCGATGCCGTCGTGAAGGAGGCCGGTGCCCGCTTGCCGCGCGGTACGATCGAGACCTTCCTGCTCGATTCCAGACGCCACCTCGGCCTGTAGCACCCCGTCGTCGAGCGGCGGGAGCAGACGATGATCGATGCCATCGCCTCGAATTCCGTTCTGTGCGGCGCTTCGACACTACTGCACTACGACAGCCCGAAGTCCCGATCCGCCTCGAGGGGAGAGTCCCCGCAGGGGCTATCCCGCCCATTTTGCAATGAGCGCCTAGCGCATTTGCTCGACTCGCGCGAGGATGCGCTCGCAACGCTGCCGATCCAGCGCATCGGCCACGCCCGGCTCGGCACACCACGCCAGCAGGCGCTCCCCCGCGCTCAGTGCGCCGCTTCCTGTGCCCGCGCTGAAGCGCTCTTTCAGCTTCTTTACCTGCAGCGCAAGCCGCTGCGGCTGAACCTCGGGCGGACTGTCCATACCCAGCAGCAATTCGAGTTCGAGCAGACCTTCGCGGCGTGCCGCCGCACCCTGCTGAAGGCGCGCGCCGTATTTTCCGGCTGCGCCGACATCGGCGAGCGCCGCCAGCGCGGCGTCCCGCCGTGCCAGCATTTTCTTTTCCCAGGCGTGCGGCAGGGCCGCAAGTGCCGCCCAGCGTTCCGCTACCGCCGCCGCTGCAGCGAGCGGTTCCGCAGCCGATGGTCCCGGGACGACGCCAGCGCGCAGCAAGCCGTCCAACTCCTCGCACAGGCGCTCTTTTGCGGCCAAGGTCTGCCATACCGCGGCTTCGCGCGAGCGCACGCGCGCCGACAGCAGCGACTCCAGCGCTTCCTTCGCTTTGCGAAAGCGCGATTCGAGCTCGCGCTGATCCGGGCCGGGCGCGCCCGCCTTCTGCTTCCACTGCTCCTGCACATCGCGCAAGCTTGCGCGCAGTTCCCTGTCCTCCTTGTCCGCGGCCCGCGCGAGCGCCTCCAGTTGCGCGCACAACTGCTGCAGCTCGTGGCGGTGCTCGTTCCTGCGCCCGTCCTCTTCCTTGCGCTTGCTCTGGCGCGCATCGAACACCGCGTCGCAGGCTGCGCGAAACTGCTTCCACAGCGCGCGCTCGTCGCGTTGCGCCAGCGACAACTCCTTGGCCTCGGCCTGCCACCTCGCCTGAATCGCCTTGATCTGCGAGGGCACCTCGCGCTCCATCGCCCTGGGTACCAGCGCGGCAGCCTCGTCGATCAATGCCTGACGCCCCGCCTTGGCGCGCTCGCGCGCCGCCGACATGGCGTCGCGCAAGGGGCCGAGCGCGGCCTTGAAGCGCAGGTCGAGCTTTTTCCATGCGCCCGGATCGACGCTGCCCAGATCGCCTTCGCGCCATCCGCGCTCGGTTTCGCGCATCCAGCGCTCGATTGCGCGCCAATCGAGCGGCTCTGCAAGCAGCGTCGGGGCGTGCGCCGCCGCCGCTGCGATAAACTCATCGCGCCGCTTGCGCGCTTCCTTTCGATGCGCGGCGAGCTCGGCAAAATGTTTGGCGGCAGGCGCGTAAGCCTTTTCGCAGGCCCGGTCGAAGCGCTCCCACAGCGCCTTGGGCACGCCCGCGTGCTGCTGGTCCAGCGCTTTCCATTCGCCGCGCAGCTTCTGCACCTCCAGCGCCAGCTGCGGCGCGTCCAGCGTCTGCGCCGCCACGGATTCGGCGCGTTCGCACAGCTGGACGCGCGCGTTCTGCTGGCCGAACGATTCCCAGCGCTCGAGTTCCACCAGCTGCTGCACCAGGCGGCCCAGGCGCTGCGTGCTCGGCTTGGGCAGCAAGCCCGCGGCGGTCTTGAGCGCCTTGATTTCGTCGGCAGCCGCGCGCGCCGTCTGCACCTGTCCCGCGGCCAGCGCCTGTTCCGCGGTGTGCAGCAGGGCATGGACCTGCTGGCGCACCAGGTTCGCTTCCTGCTGCGTGGTATGGATCTGTGTCAGCCGGCGCTGCTCCACCGTTGTCATTGCCGCTTCGAAGCGCCGCGTCAGTTCCGGCGTGCGTATGGTTCGGCTCAAGGCCTGCCAGCGCGTCGGCAGCTGCGCATGGTCTATCGATGTGGCCTCCGCGAGCCGCTCAGCTTCGAGCACCAGCGCCAGCGCGGCGGCCAGCCCCTCGATTTCCGCGTTCCAGAGCGCGATGCGCTGCTCCGCCTGTTCCAGCCGCAGCAGCGCCGCCTCGTCTGCGCGCTCGCCTGCCTCGTCGCGCAGGGCCGCAAGTTGCGCCTGCATGGCGGCCAGCGCTTCGGGCGCGTCGGGCGCCGCCGTGTCGAGGGCGTCCATCCATTCCTTCAGCCTGCGCTCGAACTGCAGCCGCGCGCGCTGTTCGCTTTGCTCGCGTTCGAACCGTGCTTGAATCGCCTGGCGCGCAATGTCACAGCGCTCGAGGCGCGCACTATCGCTGTCCGCATCCAGCGCCTGCCAGCGGCGGTTGAGTTCGATCACCGCGGTTAGTATCGGACCGGGCTCGGTCGCCAGCGCTTCCAGCTGCGCGATGATGGCGTCCGCCTCTGCATCCTGTTCCTGGCGATGCCTGATCGCGTCCATGCGCTGGCGCGCCAGCCGCGCCACGCCGTGGTCCTTGTTCTTTGCCGCATCCGCGAGCCTGCGCAGCCCCTCGGGCGCCTGCACGCGCTGTGCCGCCGCCATGCGCGTTTCCGCATGCCCGGCCTGCAGGGCGAGTTCGACCAGTGCGGCTTCATCGCGCACGGCCGCTATCGCCGCGCTGCGCCGCGCGCCGTCCTGCGTGCGGCGCGCCACTTCGGTCCGTATCGCGTCGGTGCACCGGTCGGCATCGAGCAGCGCCTGCGCACGCGCGCTGTCCTGCGTATGCGCCAGCGCATCGCCCAGAGATGCGGCGAGCGCAAGCCGCACGCCGGCGTCGGCTTCCGTTTCCCAGGCGCGGGCCAGAGCGGCCAAATCGCTGCAGCGGCGCGCCGCGGCGATACGCACCTCAGGCATCGGGTCAGCGGCCAGCAGTTGCGCAAGTTCGCCCGAGTTCGGCGGCAGCGCATCGACGCCCAGGATGCGCTGCGCGGGATCGGCGTGCAGGTGCAAGGCGGTGCGTGAGAACGGGTTGCTGATCATGGTATCGATGCGCTTAGGCCTTGCGTTTGCATGGGTGCAGGTAGATGGAGGTAGGAAATCGTTTTCCCGGCAGCGTGATGGTAACCAAAATTCGCCTCGCCGGTGGATAATTCGGGCAGGCGCTCAGGGCGCACCGGGCCGTGCATATCGCTTGTGCGTCCTGCCTGCTACCGCTTCAATTAATTCAATCGCCAAAGCGCGCCGTTGAGGACGGTGGCGAAGGCGACCCAGCCGGCGTAAGGGATGAACAACATCCCGGCCAGGCGGTCGCGCTGCCAGAACAACACGGTCGTCGCCAGGATCGCGAGCAGCAGGAGCGCAATCTCGATCAGGGCCGCGCCGATCGAGCGCAAGCCGAAGAACAGGATCGACCAGGAGAGGTTCAGCGCCAGCTGCAGCACAAACAGCGACAAAGCCCAGCGCGCCTGGCGCAAGCCGTCGCGCCGCCACACCCTCCAGCCTGCCACCGCCATCATGAAATAAAGCGCAGTCCAGACCGGCGCAAAAATCCAGTTCGGGGGATTGAACGCAGGCTTCGCCAGCGTCTGGTACCAGGTGCCGACGCTGCTCGAGGTCACCGCGCTGCCGACGGCCGAAACCGCAAGGCAAAGCGCAAGGAAGGCAGCGAATCCGATGGTGTCGCGCTTGCGCGTCGAATCGCTCACTTCTTCGGCTTGAGAAAGGTCACGACGTTCGCCCCCGGTGCATTCTTGGTCGCACAGCTGCCCTCGCCTACGCCGGCGTCCTGCTCGGCTTCGTGCAGCAGATTGATCACGTCGACGTAATGCTTTTGCTTGACCATCATCAGCGCGGTCAGTCCGCCTTCATTGCGCGCGAGCACGTCGGCCCCGGCGCGCAGCAGGGTTTCCACCACCGCGGTCTCGCCGTAACCCGCCGCCAGCATCAGCGGCCGCACGCCAAAGCCGATCGGCGCCTCTACATTCGCGCCGGCGTCGATCATGGCCTGCACCACATCGGCAAAACCGCGGTCCAGTTCGGCGTTATAGACGGCCTTGGAGAGCGCACGCCAGCCGCGCTCGTCCGCGGCATTCACGTCGGCGCCGGCGTCGATCAGGGCTTTGACCATGTCCAGCTTGCCTGCATAGGCGGCCAGCATCAGCGCCGTGGCGCCAGCGCCGTCGCGCTCATTGCAGTCGGCGCCCTCGGCCAGCAGCTTGCGCACGCGATCGGCATCACCGGCGTTCACGGCGTCTATCAAGGATACAGGCATACGAAACTCCGTCAGTACAAATCCATGCGAACAAATGGGCTGCGCAACAGCCCTCATGATACCGGCGCCTGCGCAAATTATGCATCCAACTCGGGATAATGGCGGAATATGCCCTCGTTGTTGAAGGCCAGCCGCCGCCCGGATGCGAAATAGCGCTTGATGCGCGGGCGCGCGAACACTTCGTCGTGCAGCGCACGCAGGCCAGGACAGCCGCGCAGCGCGCGTTTGCTTGCCCGCGGAAACGCGTAACGCAAGCCGGCGATCACCTGGGCCATGGACAGATCGGCATAACTCAGCTGCTTGCCCGCCAGCCATATTTCGCTTTGCGCATTGCGCTCCCAGACGCGCTCGAAATAGCCGAGAAACCTGGGCAGCCGGTACGCGACGAAATCGCCGCTGCGGCGCCGTGCTTCGGCCTTCTGCTCCTCGTAGTAGAGTCCGCCGCCGATGGGGTGATGGGTGTCGTGAATTTCCAGGACGAAATCGGCAAGCGTCAGCTGCAGCTGGTGCGTCCACAGGCGGCCGGCAGCATCGCGCGGCACGAGCCCCAGGCGCGGCCCGAGAAACAGCAAAATGTTAGCGGTTTGCCCGATGAGCCTGCGGCCTGCCTGCAGAAACGGCGGCGCGAACGGCGGGTGTTCCACCCCCGCGCCTTCGAGGATATTCATCATTGCCGTCACGCCGCCGCCCTCCTCTTCGGGCAGCAAAGCGATATCCTGATATGCGGCCCCGGCCTCTTCCAGGGCCAGGCGCACGAATTCACCGCGGCCCTGTATGCCGGGCCAGTAGTAGAGCTGGTAGATCATGTCGGGCTCCGCGCTGGAATAGGGAGTTCGTCAGAATAACGCAATTGCATCAATGTCTGGCAGGACCCGGATCGCTGCGGAAGCGTATTGCATCATGGCCGCCTAATCCGTGCGCCCCGTATCCGCGCTCAGCCCCGCCGTCTCCACCCCGAAAACGGCGCAGATCTCGTCGTTGTCCGAGGTGTCGCCGCTGATCCCGACCGAACCGATCACTTGCCCCTCGCGGTTCCTGATCAGCACGCCGCCAGCCAGCGGAACCATGCGGCCGCCGGACATGGCGTTCAGCGCGGTAAAAAAAATCGGCATCAGTTCGGAGCGGCGCGCCAACTCGCGGCCGCCGAAACCCATGCCCAGCACCCCCCAGGCCTTGCCCAGTGCGATCTCCGGACGCAGCAGGCTTGCATCGTCCTCGCGCTTGAGCACCTTGAGCTGACCGCCGGCGTCCAGCACCGCGACGGTCATCGGCGCGAACTTCAACTCCCGGGCCTTGTGCAACGCCCCGTCCGCGATCGTATTCGCCTGCTCGAGCAACATTGAATTCAAGGTGACACTCCTTTCAGTTGGACGGCGTATCGGATGGGGCGCGCTGCAGGCACGCCATTTCTTCCAGGACCGCGCACACTGCAGCCGTATCCTGCTCGCCCCTGCCCTGCGCCAGGGCGGCGGTGTAGTAGGCCGCAGAAGCGGAGAGCAGCGGCGTCGGGCAGGCGAGCGCGGCGGCAAATTCGGAAATGATCTTCATGTCCTTCTGCCAGATTCCCACTTTCATGGTGGCCGGCTCATATTCGCCGCTGACCATCAGCGGGCCGCGCACCTGGAACATGCGCGAACTGCCGGCGCCGTCGCCTACCACCTTGTAGATCATTTCAGGATCCAGCCCGGCTTTCATGCCGAGCACGAACGCCTCGGCAGTCGCTACATTGTGGATCGCCACCAGCAAGTTGGCGACGAATTTCATTTTGCTGCCGTTGCCGAATTCGCCCAGGTAGTGCTGCGAGCGCGCAAAACCCGCGAACACCGGGGCGCAGCGCTCGCAGGCCTGGGCATCACCACTGGCGTATACCGACAGATCCCCGGTCAGCGCCTGGGCGCCGGTGCCGCTCAGCGGACAATCGAGCATGGTGATGCCCGGACGGCACAGCGCGCTGACGCGCTGCTTCTGTTCGATCGCAAAGGTGCTCGACTCGACCAGGATGAGACCGCTGCGGCCCGCTGCCAGCAGGCCGTCGGCACCGCTCACCACATCGTCCAAAGCCGCGACGCTGGGCAATACCGCGATGACGAGCTCAGCCTGCTGTGCTACCTGCCGCGCCGAGCGCGCTGCTTCGCCCCCGGCCTGCGCAAACGCATCCAGCCGCTCCGCGGATATATCGAAGCCGATCACCCTGAATCCGGCCCGGAGCAGGTTCGCCGACATCGCCGAACCCATGATCCCCAAACCGAGCATGCCGACGCGTGTGTCCATTTTGCCCTCCATTGAAGCGCCTCTCTAGCCTACATGATGACCGATGGCAGCCAGGTGCTCAGGGGCGGGTAGGCGACGATGATCGCGAGCGAAAGCGCCAGCATGATGATGAACGGGATGGCGCCGACGAATATATCCTCGACTCTCGCCGTCCGGCCCAGCGCCGATTTCATCGCGAACACGACCATGCCGAATGGCGGCGTCAGCAGGCCGAGCTCGATGGCGACGATGCTGACCATGCCGAACCAGATCGGGTCGTAGCCGAGTTTGATCACCACCGGAAACATGATCGGTATCGTCAGCAGAAGTATGGAAACCGAATCGATGATCATCCCGAGCAGCATGAATACGACTATGAACATCACGATGATGATGACCGGCGACACGGGCAGCGCCGCGGCCCATTCGCTCATCTTCGCCGCCAGGCCCGAAATCGTGAGCATGCGGCTGTACATCTGCGCCGCGATCAACAACAGGAATATGCTCGCCGTGGTGCGCCCGATTTCGCTCAGCACGCCGACAAAGCTGGACCAGTTCAGCTTTCTGTTGACCATCGCCAGCAGCAGCGCGCCGGCAGCACCGATGCCGCCGGCCTCGGTCGGCGTGAAAAAGCCGCCGTAGATGCCGCCGAGAACCAGGCCGATCAGGAGGATCACCCCCCAGGGCTTGAGCGCGGTGCGCAAGGCCGAGCGCATGTCCAGTACCGGCAATTTCTCCATCCGCCCGCCCAGGCGCGGACTGAAAAACACCATCACCCAGATGCCCAGTGCAAGCATCGCGGTCACCAGCAATCCGGGGCCGACGCCGGCCGCGAACAGCCTGCCGATGGACTGCTCGGTAAGCACGCCGTAGACGATCATCAGTATCGACGGCGGTATCAGCATGCCCAGAATCGCGCTGCCGGCGACGATGCCGTAGCTGAACTTGCGGTCGTAGTTAAGCCGCTCCATTTCCGGTATCGCGAGCCTGGAGAACACCGCGGCCGAGGCCACCGACACTCCGGTAATCGCGGCGAACAGCGCGTTGGCTATGACCGTGGCGATGCCGATCCCGCCGCGTATGCGTCCGAACAAGACCTGGGCGGAACTGAACAAGTCGCGCGTGGCGCCCGAGAGCGTGGCGAGTATCCCCATCAGCACGAACAGCGGGATCACCGCGAACACATAGTCCATTACCGCGCTGTAGGCCGTCGTATTCAGCAGGCTGATGGCCACGTGCAGCTTGCCGGTGATGCCCCAGATGCCGAGCACGCTCAACAGCGCCAGGGCGACGCCTATGTGTATGCCCAGCAGAACCAGAAGGAAAACGAAACCGACCGTGATCAGGGCAACTGCGGTCGGATCCATCAGAACTCCGCCTCGGCATGGTGCAGCGACCTGCCGCGGGCGAGGTCGACCAGCATGACCAGAAACTGCAAGGCGGTCAGCGCCGCGCCGATCAGCACCAGGGTTCTTACCGGCGCCGTGGGAACCCTGACCGGTTCCTCGCCCTCGAACTCGCCTATCCTCCAGGCATCGACCATATTGTCCCAACCGGAGTAGACGATCAGCGCGAACATGGCCGCCCCGAGGATGCAGGAGAGGATTTCGATAGTGCGCCGCGCCGCGGGCGGCATGCGATCGAGCAGGATGGTCGAGCGCAAATGCGCGCCGATCCTGAGCGTATGCGCCATCTGGCACCACACCAGGCCGACCACGGAAATCTTGACGATCTCCGGCACACCGAACAGCGGGGAATTGAAAAACGCCCTGCCGACCACGTCCACCGTGATGAGGAGCATGATCAGAAACACCCAGATCGCACCGATGACGTTGAGCGACGCCATCACGCCTTGCAGCAGCTTAACGAGAAATTTCATCGCGACGCCGTAGCACGCCGAAGCCCTCCCCAGGGCTCAGAGTATCCGCGGGGAGGGCGTCCGGGGAAGGACAATTACTTGATCTTCCAGTCGCGCGGCAGCTTGACGCCGGCTTCCTTCAGGGCACCGATATAGGCCGCGATGGCCTTGCCGGGCTGGCCCGCCTTGTTGATTTCCGCAGTGCGCTGATTCGGGATGTCAGGCAGCGCATTCGCCCATTTCACCTTCTCCGCGTCGCTGAGCGAACGCACCGTGCCGCCGGTCGACTTCATCGTTGCGATGCTGCGCTCGCCCTTTTCGAACGCGGCCTTGGACTCGACTTCGGTGTATTCCTTGCCCACTTCGAGCATGATCTCCTGCACCGCTTTGGGCAGCTTCTTCCAGGTGTCCTTGTTGATCGCGATCAGCACGTTCGGGATCGCGCCGAAATCGGTAAAGGTGTAATTCTTCGCCACCTCGTGCAGCTTGAATCCGACGGTCGCGTCGGGGAACATGATCCAGCCGTCGTAGACGCCGGTCTGGAACGAGGTATAGGCCTCGTTCAGGTTCGACTGCACCGGGATCGAACCCACTGCCTGCAGCCAGGGAATGTTCGGGCCGGCTGCCGCGATCTTGCGGTTCTTCAACTGCTCGACCTTTTCCCATGCGAACGTGGTCACGAGGTTGTAGTTGCCCACGCTGCCGACCCCGAGGAAGACCTGGTTGTACTTGGATTCGAGTATTTTTTTCAGATCCGGGACGCTGTCGTAGACCTTGCGCGCCGCCTTGGCCGCCACCCGCGGGTCGGGTGTCCCGAATGGAACGAAGTAGGGGAAATTGTGCGCCATGAGTTTGGTCGGCTCGAATGCAACGTGCAGGTCGGCGATGTCGACCAGCCCGCTCTCCACCGCCTCCAGGCATTCGCCCAGCTTGCACACCGAGCCGCCGTAGGCGTCGACCCATTCGATCTTGTGCCCGGTCTTTGCCGCCACGCGCTTGGCGATCTCCGGCGCGAGAAAGTCGCGCATGGTGGTGATCCAGATCGCCGCGTCGGCCGGGTGACCCGCGCCTATGGTCAATCTGAACGTGTCGGCCGATGCGGTGCCGGCGCCTGCGAGCAGCACGGAGGCTGCGGCAATGGCTTTGAGTACGGTTCGTTTCATGATGTTGCGTTCCCCCTTGGTTGTTGAATCGATATTGAGCGCAGCGTGCGTCCGGCGCCCGGAAAAATTATCGAAGCACTGTACCTGAAGGGGCGCGGCTACTGGCGCGCAATCACGCGCGAATTGACTTAGATCAATCCGTGTCGGACCGCTTCGTGCCCCTGGTAGGCTGCCTGCGTTCCCGGCTGGCGCCGCGTCCGCGGCGGCGCCCGGACCGATCAAGCGTCCGCGGGCACGCAGCGGCAGTACAGATTGCGGTCTCCGTATGCATTGTCGGCGCGCCCGACCGGCGGCCAGTATTTGCAGTTGCGCAGGCCGGCCAGCGGATAGGCCGCGAGTTCGCGCGCATAGGCATGCGGCCATAGGTCCGCGCACACCATTGCGGCCGTGTGCGGCGCCTGCCTGAGCGGATTGTCCTCGCGCTCCAGCCGGCCTTCGGCGACTGCGCGAATTTCCCCGCGTATGGCGATCATGGCTTCGATGAAGCGATCCAGCTCCGCCTTGGATTCGCTTTCGGTAGGCTCGACCATCAGCGTGCCCGGGACCGGAAAGGACATGGTGGGCGCGTGAAACCCATAGTCCATCAGCCGCTTGGCCACGTCTTCTGCGCCGATGCCGCTCGCTTCCTTCAGCGGCCGCAGATCGAGCACGCACTCGTGCGCGACCAGGCCGCCCTGCCCGCTGTAGAGCACCGGATAGTGCGGCGCCAGGCGGCGGGCGACATAGTTTGCGTTCAGGATCGCCGTTTCGCTCGCCGCGCGCACGCCTTCGCGCCCGAGCATGGCGATGTACATCCACGCGACCGGCAGGATGCCGGCGCTGCCGTAAGGCGCGGCCGCGACCGCGCCCTGCGCTCCGGCCGGCAGTTCGCGGTGCCCGGGCAGGAACGGTGCGAGATGCGCCGCCACCGCCAGCGGGCCCACCCCGGGTCCGCCGCCGCCATGGGGAATGCCGAAGGTCTTGTGCAGATTGAGATGCGACAGGTCGCCGCCGAAATGCCCGGGCGCGCACAGTCCGGCCATGGCGTTCAGGTTGGCGCCGTCGATGTACACCTGGCCGCCGTGGCTGTGCACGATGTCGCATATTTCGCCTATCCCCGGTTCGAACACGCCGTGCGTGGACGGATAGGTCACCATGATCGCCGCCAGTTCCTCGCCATGCTGCGCGGCCTTGGCGCGCAGGTCGGCGAGATCGACATTGCCGGCGCTGTCGCAGGCGACGAGCACCACCTGCATGCCCGCCATATGGGCAGAAGCCGGATTGGTGCCGTGCGCCGAGGCCGGAATCAGGCAGACGCTGCGCTGGTGCTCGCCACGCGAGCGGTGCCAGGCGCGGATCACCAGCAGTCCGGCGAATTCGCCCTGCGATCCCGCATTGGGCTGCAAGGACACCGCTGTATAACCGGTGATGGCGCACAGGCTGCGCTCCAGCGAGGCTATCAATTCACCATAGCCCGCGGTCTGCGCCGCCGGCGCGAACGGATGGATATGCGCGAACTCGGGCCAGGATATAGGGAGCATTTCGCTGGTGGCGTTCAGTTTCATGGTGCACGAACCCAGCGGAATCATCGCCCGGTCCAGTGCCAGGTCGCGGTCCGCGAGCTGGCGCAGATAGCGCAGCATCGCCGTCTCCGAGTGGTGGCGGTTGAATACCGGATGCGCGAGAAAGCCGCTGCTGCGCCTGAGCGCCGCCGGGTACGCCTCTCCGGCGCCGCGTTCGAGCGCGTCGAAATCGGGCGCAGACTCGCCGCAATGCGCAAAGACTTCCCACAGCAGCTTCACCTCCGCCGCGCTCGAGGTTTCGTCCAGCGAAACGCCAACCCGACCCCTGTCGATGTGACGCAGGTTGACGCCGCGGGCCGCGGCAGCGAGGTGCGCCGCCTGGGTTCGCGTCCCGGTGGCGAGGGTCAGCGTATCGAACCAGGAGGCATTCTCTATGGCCATGCCCATCTGCTTCAAACCCGCGGCGAGCACGCCGGTAAGCCTGTGGACCCTTTGCGCGATGCGGGTGAGGCCGCGCGGGCCGTGATACACCGCGTACATGCCCGCGATCACCGCCAGCAGCACCTGCGCAGTGCAGATGTTGCTCGTCGCCTTCTCCCGCCGTATATGCTGTTCGCGCGTCTGCAGCGCGAGCCGGTAAGCCGGATTGCCCTGGCTGTCGATGCTTACCCCGACCAGGCGCCCGGGCAGGTTGCGCCGGAGTTCGTCGCGGGTGGCGAAGTAGGCCGCGTGCGGTCCGCCGTAGCCCAGGGGCAGGCCGAAACGCTGGGCCGAGCCCAGCACCACATCCGCACCCCACTCTCCCGGCGGACTGAGCAGCGTGAGCGCGAGCAGGTCGGCTGCAACGGCAACGAGGCCGCCGCGCGCGTGCACCGCCTGCACCAGTGCGCGGTAGTCTTCGACCTCGCCGTTCGCGCCCGGGTATTGCAGCAGCGCGCCGAAGCAGGCGCCCGCCGCGGCGGTCTGCGCCGGGCCGCATTTCACCTCGATGCCCAGGGGCTCGGCGCGCGTGCGCACCACGTCCAGGGTCTGCGGCAGCACCGAATCGGCGACGAAAAAGACCTTGCTGCCGGCGCCGCTGCTGCTGCGCCGGCACAGCGCCATCGCCACGGCCGCGGCCGAGGCTTCGTCGAGCATGGACGCGTTGGCGATGCCCATGCCGGTGAGATCGCAGACCATGGTCTGGAAATTGATCAGCGCTTCCAGCCGGCCCTGGGCGATTTCCGCCTGGTACGGCGTGTAAGCCGTGTACCAGGCAGGATTTTCCAGAATGTTGCGCTGGATTGCGCCGGGAAGATGGGTGCCGTAATAACCCTGGCCGATAAACGTGCGCAGCACCTGGTTCTTCGCCGCCATGCTGCGCAGTTCGGACAAGGCCCCGGTTTCCGTCCGGCCCGCAGCCAGATCCAGGGCCTTTGCGTCGCGGATGCCCGCGGGAACGGCGGCGTCGATGAGCGCAGCCCGGCTGACGTAGCCGAGCACCTCCAGCATCGCAGCCTGCTCGGCATCGTCCGGGCCGATGTGGCGCGCGCAAAACTCGTCGCGCCCTTCGAGCTCGGCCAGCGTAGTGCGCCTAGGTTTTTCCGCGACCCGCGTCATGGTGTCTTGCATGGCAAGCTCCTATTTTGCTGCGTGGCCCGCGTAAGCGGTCGCATCCATCAGGCCGGCGATGTCCTGCGCGTTCTCTGGCTTGACCCGGAACATCCACGCGGCGTAGGCGTCCGCGTTGACCTGCTCCGGCGATTTGCTTAGATCCTCGTTTGCGGCGACCACCACCCCGGCGACCGGCATGTTGATGTCGGACGCGGCCTTCACCGATTCGATTACCGCGCATGCTTCGCCCTGCGCGTAGCGCCTGCCCACCGGCGGCAATTCCAGGAATACGATGTCGCCCAGCACTTGCTGCGCGTGGTCGGTGATTCCGACGGCGTAGCTGCCGTCGGATTCGGGGCCCAGCCATTCATGCGTTTCGGTGTATTTCAGATGTTCCGGAGTCTTCATGATGTTTCTCACCTTTGGTCGACTAGTATTCTGCCCTTGCGCACGAACCGCGGCTCTACCACCCTGGCCTCGAGCTGCTTGCCACGCACCGACACCTGCGCCGGCGCACCGGTCTTGACTTCCATCGGCATGCGCGCGAGTGCGATCGAGCGCGCGAGCGTCGGCGAAAAGCTGCCGCTGGTGATCTCGCCCTCGCCTTGCGCCGTAGCCACTTTCTGGTGGCTGCGCAGCACCGCGCCGCGCTCGACTGCCACCAGCCCCAGCAGCTGCCGGCGCTGCGCACGCGCGAGCAGGGCCGCCTTGCCGATGAAATCGCGCGCGCTCGCCAGGTCCACGGTCCAGGCCAGGCCCGCGTCCAGAGGCGACACGCTCTCGTCCATCTCCTGGCCCCACAGATTCATCCCGGCTTCCAGACGCAGGGTGTCGCGCGCCCCCAGCCCGCAGGGTTTGACACCGGCGCTGACGAATTGTTGCCAGAATGACTCCGCGCACGCGCCCGGCAGCATGAGTTCAAATCCGTCTTCGCCGGTATAGCCGGTGCGCGCCAGCATCAGCTCACCCAGCTGCACGCCATGAAATGATGGCAGCGCTTCAGTGGGCGCGCGCGTCCCGGGCAGCGCCTGCCACACCCGCTCGCGCGCGCGCGGACCCTGCACCGCGATCATGGCAAGGTCGCGCCGTGCCAGCAGTTCCGGCGCGGCGCCATGGCGTTCCCGCAGCGATTCCAGCCAGGCGAGGTCGACCTCGGCCCTGCCCGCGTTCACCACCACGCGGAAGAATTCGTCGGCAAAGTAGTACACGATCAGATCGTCCATGACCCCGCCCGTGTGGTTGAGCATGCACGAATACAGCGCCCGCCCCGGAGTGCGCAGTCGATCGACGTTGTTGGCGAGGGTGCGGCGCAGGAAGTCGCGCGCGCCGATTCCGTGCAGATCGATCGCGAGCATGTGCGAAACGTCGAACATTCCGGCGTCGCGCCGCACCGCATGATGTTCCTCGATCTGGGAACCGTAGTTGACCGGCATGTCCCAGCCGCCGAAATCGACCATGCGCGCGCCCAGGGCCCTGTGTACGGCGTTAAGCGGGGTGGTTTTTGGCATGTTTTCTCCGGCAGCATTGAAAAAGGGACAACGCCGACTTTGGCGTCCGCGTTACCCCTCTGTCCCTGATACCTGAGAGATTACAGCCGCTGCCGCAGGCTGCGCGCCCCTTCGGTGGCCGTCCGCTGGGACGGCTGCTCTCCAGAGTGACGGAAGCTACGCTCCCGCTCGACCGGTCCTTTTTGCCTGAGAGTTTCTGGGTTTTGCGCCTTCGGCGGCCGCCCTGCATCGGCGGCGCTCTCCCGGTCGAATGCACCGAGTCTAGGCCCCGCCGGCGGCGCTGTCCTTGCGAATTGTCAAACATCCGCACGGCCGGTTCCGGGTATTCGTGGCGCCGGTTAAGATACGCCTGCGCTATCGCGAGCAGCACCGACATCAGCCTGCAGGACCGGGGCGGTGCATTGCCGACCCGCATCGCAAGCGCAGGGCAACAATGCTTAGCAACAGACAGGGGCCATCATGAAACAATCCGACGGAAAAGCGCACCCGTTTGCAGGCACCCGCACCATGACCCGCGCGCAGTTTCTCCGGCTGGCGGCGCGAAGCGCAGGCGCGCTGGCCGCCAGCAGCGTACTTGGTCCCGCGAGGCCGGCCCTGGGCGCCCTGAACGAAGCGGGTCGGGCACCGGTGCTGCGACGGCCGATTCCGTCCTCGGGGCAGCTCCTGCCCGTGATCGGCGCCGGTACCGCGGTCGTGTACTCGCTCGACCCGGGGGAGGCGAAATTCGCGGTCCTGGTCGAGACCGTGCGCACCTTGCTAGCGCACGGGGGCGCCGTGATCGACACATCTCCGACCTACGGCCGTGCCGAGCAGAGCCTGGGAGAGATCTTCCGCCGCATCGGCGGGCGCGAACAGGCCTTCCTCGCGACCAAGATCAGCACCACCGGAGAACAGGCGGGGATCGACAGCGTCGCCGCATCGCTGCGCGATCTCGGGACCGACAGGATAGATCTGCTGCAAGTGCACAACATCCGCGACACGGCCGTGCATCTGCGCACCATCCGCCGGCTGCAGGACGAAGGCAAGGTGCGTTACTCCGGCATCACGACCTCGTTCCGCAATACCTACGAAGAGTACGAACGCATCATGCGCCGCGAAAAGCTCGACTTCATCCAGATCGACTACGCGCTCGATAACCGCGAGGCGGAGGAGCGCATCCTGCCGCTGGCGCGCGAGCGCGGCATGGCCGTGCTGATCAATCTGCCCTTCGGCCGCGGGCGGCTGTTTGCCAAGGCGCGCGGACGAGCGCTGCCGCCCTGGGCGGAGGAGATCGACTGCGGCAGCTGGGCGCAGTTCTTCCTCAAGTTCGTGCTCGCGCATCCAGCGGTGACGGCCGTCATCCCCGGCACCGATCGGCCGGAATATGCGCTGGACAACCTGAATGCGGCGCGCGGCCGCATCCCCGACGCGCGCATGCGCGAACGCATGCTGCGCTACTGGGATCAGCTAGGCTGATCGAATCCGCACCGCCCGCGCAAGCCGGTGCCCTGACGAAGCGCCAGGCGCGGCGCTGAAAATCAGACGGTGGCCGGCTGTCAGGCCGGTCCGCGGCCATTCGCAGTACGCGGCAGGACCAATTCGGCGATCAGTCCTTTTCCCCCCGGGACGTTGCGCAAATGGATGTCGCCCCCGTGCCAGCGCGCGATATTGCGCGCGATCGCAAGCCCCAGACCGGTCCCTCCGCTGTCGCGGTTGCGCGACTGCTCCAGGCGAAAGAACGGCTCGAACACCCGCTCCAGGTCGTCTACCGGGATGCCCGGGCCCTCGTCGCGCACCGCAATGCGCAGCGACCCGACATCATCCTCGATGCTGATGCGCGCGCGCCCGCCGTAGCGCAGCGCATTTTCGATAAGGTTGTCGATGCAGCGGCGCAAGGCCTGGGGATGCGAGTTGTACGGACCGCGCGCAACGCCCTGCACGCTCACGTCGCGGCCGGTCTCAATCCAGTCTTCGCACAGGCTGCCGACCAGCGCGCCGACGTCGAGCGGCTGGCGCTGCGGTTCGTTGCCCAGGGTCTTGAAAAACTCGAGCGCAGAGCCCGCCATCGCCTCCATCTCATCGAGGTCGCGCACGAACTTCGCGCGGCTGCCGGCGTCCGGTATCATCTCGGCGCGCAGGCGCAGCCGGGTGATCGGCGTCTGCAGATCGTGCGAAATGGCGCCGAGCATGCGCGCGCGTTCCAGCACGTAGCTGCGCAGGTCCAGGCGCATGCGGTTGAAAGCGTGGATTACGCTGCGCACCTCGCTCGGTCCGTGTTCGGGCAGCGGCGCGCCCTCCGGATTCGCGCCCACCTGTTCGGCGGCGCGCGCCAGCCGCGCGAGCGATCGCGTAATCGCGCGCACCGCCACCGCCCCGAGCGCCGCGAAAATCGTGAGCGTGAGCAGCAGCCGCGGCAACAGCGACTCGATGCGGCTGAGCGGCTCCTGCGGAATGCGCGCGTAGAACACTGCGGTGGTGCCGTCTTCGAGCTTGATCTGCGACACGATCGAGTAAGTGCCGGGGAGGACGAAATAGAAATGGCGCGCGATCCACTGCTCCAGGGGACTGGTGTCGACCGCCTCGTAGTTCTTGGGGCGGCTTGCGCGGCCCAGGCTGGTGATTTGCACCGAGGTGCTCCACTGCGAGCGCAGGTAGCGCTGGATCAGGGTGCCGAGCGCCTGTTCATAGCGGTCGTGTTCGGCGAACCCCTTGCGCACCGTGACCGGCGCAGCGCTCAGGATGACGCTGAAGTTCGGTCCGTTCATTTCCTCGACGACCGCGTCGCGCTGCACCGGCGTAAGTCGATTCAGAATCCGCGCCGACTGCGCAATCCGCAGCGCCGTCTGCTGCGCGCCCAGCCGGTACACGCCGCTGCCGCGGTCGAAGAAGTTGACCACCTGGCTGGCGATCTCCGCCAGCATCAATCCCGCGACCAGCACCAGCAAGGTGCGGCCGAAGAGCGAGCGCGGCAGCAGCCTCATCCGTCCAGCCGCTCGACTGCCGCTGCGAGCACGTAGCCGCCGTTGCGCACGGTCTTGATGATGCGCGGCTCGCGCCCGTTGTCGCGCAACAGCTGGCGCAGCCGGCTCACCTGCACGTCTATGCTGCGGTCGAACGGAGTCGCCTCGCGTCCGAGCGTCAGGTTCAGCAGCCTGTCGCGATCGAGCACGCGATCGGGGTGGGTGAGAAACGCGCTCAGCAGCCTGTACTGCGCGCCGCTCAGCGGCACGATCACGCCCTGCGGATCGCTCAGATGGCGCGCGGTGCAATCCAGGGTCCAGCCGGCGAAGCGCAGGCGCCTGGCATCGCCTTGCGACACTGGCAGCGCGCGCGAACGGCGCAGGACGCTTTTGATGCGGGCGAGCAGTTCGCGCGGATTGAACGGCTTGCCCAGATAGTCGTCCGCGCCCATCTCGATGCCTATGATGCGGTCGATTTCCTCGCGCCGCGCGGTGAGCATGATGACCGGCAGGTTGGAACTCGCGCGCAGATCGCGGCACAGCGACAGCCCGTCTTCGCCGGGAAGCATCAGGTCGAGGACGACCAGATCGGGGCGGTCTGCTTCCAAGGCGCTGCGCATCGCCGTTCCGTCGCGCGCCACGCTCACGCGATATCCGTGCAGCGTCAGGTACTCGGCGACGAGATTGCGGATCTCGGCATCGTCGTCAACGACCAGTACGTGTCCTTGGCTGTCCATCGCGTCCCAATTTAACATCCCGGCGGCGGCGACGTACGAACCGCTATGTATCCTAATGTATCAGCACGGCGGATGCGCAACAGTCCGCAATAAATCTGCGGCTTTTTGATACCAAGTCCGCGCACTGCGCAATCTCCCATTTACACGGCTGGGTTGTAATGGCGTCCGACACCTCGGCCCGCGCCGCGGGTCGAGAAAACTTCAACCCACCGATAGGAGCATTACCATGAACGTCAAACTGATCGTCGCCGCGATTGCAACCATGGGACTGGCAGCCTGCAGCCCCGATATCACGCCCCAGGCCAGCAAGGCGCCGGCCGCCCCGGTAGCAAACAGCGCCCCGGCCGTCCCGGCAGCGAGCACCGAGCCCGCGCAGCCCGCCGCGGAGCAGCAAGTCGCCAAGGCCGACCAGCCTGCCGCCGCGCCAGCCGCCCAGGAAGAAAAGAAAGCCGAGGGCGCCGCCCCCGCTGCTGCAGAACCCAAGCAGGAG
>JACZJV010000054.1 GCA_014860355.1 Burkholderiales bacterium
CGCCGGTGGAACCCAGGCGCGCCCAGCTGCCGCCTCCCGGCGCCAGTACGAGCGCGCCGGCGCGCACCGATCGCTCACCCTGAGGCGTGGCCATGCGCAGCGCCCCTTCCCCGTCAGCGTCCAGACCCCAGCCGCACCAGCGATGGCGCACGTGAAAGCGCACGCCCGCCGCGCGCAGCCGGTGCAGCCAGGCGCGCAGTAGCGGCGCGGCCTTCATGCCCGAAGGAAACACGCGGCTGGAACTGCCGACGAAGGTCTCGATGCCGAGCCCGAGCGCCCATGCGCGCAGGGCCTCGGGGCCGAAGCCGGCGAGCACGGGTTCGAGACGAGCGCGGCGCGCGCCATAGCGCGAGAGAAAGGACTCGATCGGCTCTGCGTGAGTGAGGTTCAGGCCGCCCTTGCCGGCCATCAGGAACTTGCGCCCGACCGAAGGCATGGCGTCGTAGACATCGACGCGCGCGCCGGCGCTGCTCGCAGCCTCCGCCGCCATGAGTCCGGCGGGGCCGCCGCCTATGATCGCGACCGATCTGTCCGGATCCGCCCGCACGCTCAGTGCAGATCGAGCGCGTGGCGCTTGAGCGCGCGCAGCGGCACCAGCTTCAGCACATCTTCGTGGGTGGCTTCGAGCACCACCTTGGGCGCCATGCCGGCTTCCCATGCTTCGACCCAGCGCAGCACGTGCAGGCACCAGCGGTCGCCGGGCTTGAGGCCGTGGAAACGCATTTCGGGACGCGGCGTGGAAAGGTCGTTGCCCTGCGCGCGCGAGTATTCGAGAAACTCGGCAGTCACCTTCACGCAAACCAGGTGGGCCACGCCCGGGGTTCCGCGCGTGGCGCAGCAGCCGTCGCGGAAAAAGCCCGTCAACGGGTCGTAACCGCAGGCCAGCAAGGGCCCGCCAAGTACGTTTTTTTCGGGCTGGGGATCAGCGCTCATGGGTTGAATTCTAGGCCGGGGCCGAGGGGAATGATGATCGCATCGACTTCAGGCAGGTCCTCGACGATTTCAAGCGCATGCAACCCGCGCACATGGCGCGTCAATTCTCGGTGAACACAGCACAATTTCCTGCCAAATTGGCAGCCATCGGTGATGAACCGCATTATAGACGCGGAAACGCCCCTGGCGGCGGCTTTAGACCGGCTGCTTGCGTCTGGCGTTGACCATCAGCAGCGCGATGGCGCAGGAAGCCGCGCGGGCTTCGGCGCTGTCCGCGCGACTGGTGAGCACGATGGGCACGCTCGCCCCCACCACCACGCCTGCGAGCAGGGCATCGGCGAGATATTCGAGCTGCTTGGCGAGCATGTTACCCGACTCCAGGTCCGGCACCACCAGGATGTCGGCACGCCCGGCGACGGCCGAACGAATGCCCTTGGTCTTGGCGGCGACCAGAGAAACGGCGTTGTCGAAGGCCAGCGGCCCGTCGAGGATGCCGCCAGTGATCTGGCCGCGGTCGGCCATTTTGCACAAGGAACCAGCGTCGATGGTGGCGCGCATTTTTGCGGTCACGGTTTCCACCGCCGCGAGGATGGCCACCTTGGGCTCGGGCACGCCGAGGATATGCGCGAGGTCGATCGCGTTCTGCACAATATCCACCTTGTCGTCCAGCGTGGGGTCGATGTTGATTGCGGCATCGGTGATGAGCAGTTCGCGCGGGTAGGTCGGCACGTTGGCGATGAAGACGTGGCTGATGCGGCGCTCGGTACGCAGGCCGGCGGCAGCCACGACCTCGGTCATCAGTTCGTCGGTATGCAAGGAACCCTTCATCAGCGCCTCGGCGCGGCCAGCGCGCACTAGCGCCACCGCCTGCGCCGCCGCGTCGTGGCTGTGCGCAACGTCGATGATCTCCATCGACCCCAGATCGAACCCGTGCTCGCGCGCGATTGCCCGGATCTTCTGCTCCGGCCCGACCAGGATAGGAATGATCAGTCCGGCCTCCGTCGCCCTGACCACGCCGCCCATCGAATCCGCATCGCAGGGATGGGCCACCGCCATGAGCGCAGGCGCAATGTCTTTGGTGCGGGCCAGCAGCCGCAGGTAGCGCGCCTCTCGATCGAGGAAGGTCACCTCCGGCATTTCAATGCGCGCGCGCTTGATTTTTTCCGTCGGCGCCAGCACCTCGGCCGTGCCGCCTATCACCTTCTGCCCGTCCTGATTGGTGCACAGGCAGTCGAAAACAATGTGGTGGTTGTGGTCGAACTTGCGCGTTGCCGTCAGCGTGACGGTAATGGTGTCGCCCAGTCCGACCGGGCGCGAGAAGTGCAGTGTCTGGTCGATGTAGATGGTGCCGGGCCCGGGAAATTGCGTCCCGAGTACGGTGGAGATCAGCGCGCCACCCCACATGCCATGGGCAATCACTTCGCGAAACATACTGCTTTTTGCGTATTCTGGATCCACATGCGCCGGGTTAACGTCGCCCGACATGATGGCGAACAACTGGATGTCCGCCGGTTTCAATGTGCGGGTGATGGTGGCGGAATCACCGATTTCTATTTCGTCGTAGGTGCGGTTCTCGATGTAGTTCATAGGCGTCATGGTTGCGATTGCAGTCTTGGTAAATTGGTATGGTCTCAATTTAGGCGCGAAACGCCACTCCGGAATTGCGCAAAATCAAACTTGATGATCTGCGCGCGGCCAAGACACCTGCTTCGACACTCCCGGCCAAGAGAAACGGCGGCGACTGTCCTGCGCGCAACACTACCGCGACTCAGGAAGGCAGTGTCGAGGCGCGACGATCGTCCGGATAGTCGGCTGCAAACTATCGAGGAGGGGACGACATTGCAGGGTGACAGACCATCGGCAACCCGCAGGAACCCAAACCGGATCAGGCAATTTCACTTCCGCTATTCATTGCGAATTGACCAGCAAAACCAACTAGCTAACTACTCCCAAAGATTAGCAAAGGAGGGTTTTTGTTTAGATATAACTACTACCTATTGCTAATAGCGATGCGCTTTTCGACCGGTACACTTCCAACAACTACATTAATTCGCTACCGGAATATACAGCCATGGCCTTATTGAGTAATCGCATCGTAACTGCTTTGTTCCCGTCGCCAATCGTCGGCCAGTTGCGAGCGAACATGCGGCAGGCCTCAGCGAACCCGAACGATGCGCCCATCGCGCCTCCGATTCGACACGTTAATACTCACCTCGGTCCCGACTGATGCACAAACGTCAATTAATTATGATTCAACTTGATCTATTACATGTAAAATCATGAATTATAAAGGTTTTTGAGAATTGAAATCATGATCGATAACGATTCGAAATATTTGACAAATTCGCCAGTCGGAAGGGAGGCAGAAAGTTATCTGGCAGGCAAATGATTCCGGCATTTGAAACACAATTGACAGGCCTTGCCGGGCCAACGCCGTCGCCACAAGACGGTGCCTTATCGTTCTTTTCTTAGGGAGATTGAAAATGAAATCGTTAAATCAAGCCGTAGCAAGTGGTAGCCGCTTTGTCGAAATCCCGGCGCAACAGGCAATGTCTGACGCGGGAATTGTGGAAGAGCGCCTGCCGTTTACACTGAGAGTCGCGCGCAGCGATGCGGCACTACAAAAAGCGATTACCATCCGACAGGCAGCGTATGCGCGTCACGTACCGGAATTCGCCGCGAAGCTGGGCGCACCGGAGGAAAACGATTACGCCCCGGGCTCGCTCGTTCTTATAGCAGAATCGCGAATGGACGGCTCACCACTGGGTACGATGAGGATCCAGACCAATCGATTCAAGGAGCTCGCCGTTGAGCGCTCGGTCGAACTTCCGGACTGGTTGCGGAACCGTAGCATGGCCGAGGCGACCAGATTAGGTGTAGCTTTTGGTCGAAGCGGACGCGTGGTCAAGACTGCGCTGTTCAAAGCCCTGTACTTCTACTGCCTAAACGCAGGTATCGATTGGCTGGTCATTGGCGCACGGGCGCCGCTGGACCGGATGTACGAAGGGCTGCTGTTTCAGGACCTCTATCCTGGACAATTCATACCGCTGCGCCACTTCGACAATATTCCGCACCGCGTACTCGCGTTCGACGTTGCCGGCGCGAGGGCAAGTTGGGAGAAAGCGAAGCATCCCTTGCTCAATTTCATGTGCTACACCCATCATCCAGATATCGATCTTGCTGACGTGAATTCCTCGCTCGGCGATGTCCCGCTGCACCGCGTTACGCAACCTGCTAAAGCCGCCAGGTTTGGACTGGATAACGCCATTGTCTCCATCCGCAACACGTTTCAGCGCGCCGCCGAATTGCCTGGCGTAGCGGTCGTCGGTGCGTAATTACGTCGGGCGTGCCGGCTCCGAAACAATAGTACACGCGTATTGCTCGCGGTAGATCGGCGAAAGCTTCAAAGCGCGTATCATGGAGGCTTGGCTTCGCATTTAGATTTTAACAATGCCTAGATCCACCATCGTTCGGCCGGGATGGACGAGACGCGCCAATACGGCGCTCGATTCCTTCTTGATCGGCTTCTCGATATACGGCGTGCCGATCGCAATCGGCGTGCTGTCGCTGCTGGCATTGCTGGTTTGGAACGGCGAATACAGCACTAGCGGCGGCAGCTTCGTGCAATTCCGCGTATTCGAGCAGACCGGTGAAGATTTGGAACCTGCACAAGCTCGGCGGTGGCTGGCGCGGCAGACCCTGGTGAATCACCTGGACACTAGGTTGTCGGAGTTGCCGTTTTGGTTCAGTTTTTCCGTCACGCCTTCAATTGACGGCGACCGTTCGGTCATAGAACTTCCGTCTAGACACTCCCTCAACGTGAACTGCTGGGATGCGACGAGCCTCGCGAAATTGGGCGAAGCGCACCGCGACGGCGACAGCGTTGGCGGCAGCGGAAATATCAAGCTGACCAAGGCAGGTTTTGCGCTCGACTTGGGCACGGCGCAATTGCGGGCACCATATTCGGTGCTATGCCAGGCGAGTTTTACCGGACCGGCCCGTATCCAAGTACTCCAATGGCCGGAATCCCAATTCGAATTGTCCACGCGGAAATTTCACCGTGATTCGGGCTTGCTCGACGGCGGTGTCATCCTGCTCTCCTTGTTTGTGCTGGTGACAGCCGTCATCAACCGTAGATGGCTCTATGTGCTTTTCGCCGCGTGGCTGATAGCGAACCTGCGTCTTGCGGCGCTTTCGGTGGGTTGGGACACGCAGTGGCTGGAACGCTCGATTCCGCCGGATTGGATCTTGCTCATCAGAAAGCTGACCATAGCTGCCTACTACATTCTCACCTTTTCGCTGTTCAGCGAGCTATTCCGCGACGACCTTGCCCGGGTAGGCTATCCGCGACTTCTGCGTTTGGCAGCCTGGTCCTGCCCTCCCTTTCTGGTGCTCGCGGTGATTCTGCCCTTCTCGCAATTTCTTCCCTATATGTGGCTGAGCACAGCACTCGGCATCGCAGTTCTGGGTTTCTTTCTGGGCCGCATACTAATGATCGCGCGCTCCGCAGTCGCCGTATGGTATAGCGCATCGCTGGGTGTCGCGCTTTTTGCTAGCCTATTCGAAGTCATAGCAGCGTCGCTGGGCGTGAAGGCGCTGATCGGTTCGATCAACTTCGTTACCGCATCGCTCGCATCGAGCCTGATGGCCGCGCTCGCGATCGCGGCGCAAATGCGCCAGGAACACCTCGACCGCGTGAGGGCCCAAACTGAATTGCGCAGCACCTACAAGGCTATTCCGATCGGGCTGTTCACCCTGGACGCGAGCGGCGTCTTCTTGCGCGGCAACCCGGCACTGCGCGACATGCTGGGAGTGGATATGTCCGGGGCCGGGAAAGATACCTGGGCGCGGCTTTTCGAGCCTGGGGCGTGGGCCAAACTGGAGGATATGGTCTGGCGCAAAACCAGCGAAGAACTCGAAATACGCGATTCCTCGGCAGACGAGTCGAAGGCCAGACGATTCCTGGTTAAGGCGACACTGGCCGGAAACATAATTGAAGGATCGCTGCAGGACATTACGCTGCGCGCGCGGGCGACCGCCAGGCTGCGCTACCTGGCGGAGAACGACCCGCTCACCGGGGTGATGAACCGGCATGGTATAGAGGAGGTGTACACGGCCGCGATGCGAGGCCTCGCACAGGGCGAACCGCTGGCGCTCGCCTACCTCGACCTGGACCGGTTCAAGCTGATAAACGACCTTTTCGGCCACTTGGCCGGGGACGAGGTCCTGAAACAGGTGTGCGGTCGCGCGCGCGAGATGTTGGCCGAAGGGCACAATATCGGACGGGTCGGAGGCGACGAATTCGTTATCGTATTTCGCAATACGCCGATACGCACCGCGACCGCGATCTGCCGCGGCATTGTCGACTGGATCGGATCCAGCCCCTATCAGATAGGCGACAAGGCGTTCCAGGTGAAGGGCTCGATCGGCTTGATCGAGGTCGCCGAAGGCACCAACGTGAAAGACGCGATGTCTGCAGCCGACCGCGGCTGCCGTGAGGCCAAGAAGGGCCTGCATGGCAATCTGGTGGTGTACGAGAAAAACGAGACCGTATTCAAGGAACGCCGGGAGGAACTGCGGCTGATCGAGCGCCTCGGAACCGGGGTGGTGCCCGAAGGCCTGTTCCTGGTGATGCAGCCCATCATGTCGCTGCGCACACCTTATGATTCGCTGAACTTCGAAATCCTGCTGCGGATGCGCGAAGCCGACAACACGATCACATCGGCGGGAAAAATCATTTCCGCTGGCGAGAACAACGGACGCAGCGCGGTGATCGACCGATGGGTCATGTCCAATGCCCTCGCGTGGCTGGACGAACATTTCCATGACCTGGACCGGACGCACTTCGCGTGCATGAATCTGAGCGGGGCGTCGTTGAATGACGAACGCTTCATTCAGGACGCATTCTCCATGCTGGCGCAGCACGGGCGCGCCGTGGGCAAGCTGTGCATCGAGATAACGGAAAGCGTGGCGCTGCACGACCTGGATAACACTCGGCGCTTTATCGACAAAGTTCGGGACTTCGGAGCAAAGGTGGCGCTCGACGATTTTGGCGCCGGTTACACTTCCTTTTCCTACCTGAAGGAGTTGCGCGCCGATACGCTCAAGATCGACGGCAGTTTCGTTCTGGGCGTCAATACGCATCCCGCGAATCTCGCCATCGTCGAGGCGATCGTCGAACTGGCCCGAAACCTGGGCATGAAAAGCGTGGCAGAATGGGCCGAAGACCTGGCCACGGTCGAGGCGCTGGCGGAGGTGGGGGTCGACTATGTGCAGGGCTTTGTCATCGCCAAGCCCCAGCTCCCGGCTAGCATTCTGGCCGCACGCTCCTCGGCGGGCTTCATCGAAGACGAGCGCGTGTCGCAGTATGTGCGCAACCATCTCGCAAGAGGACAGGCGGTCGAGCTTTGGGATCAGCTCAGGCAACTTAGACCGAAGGGTTCCAGTAGCTGAGCGAGAATTTCCGTCGGGACCTCGGGAACAGGGGTCCGAATCTAGGTCGAGGTACCCGCCCCCGGAGCAACCCATGACAGACGCACTCAGCGCATACCACGACCAGCAGTACAACGCCCGCGCGATGATCCCGGATCATGAGCAGATTTTCGAGCGCGGCAGAAAGCGCTCGGCCGAAGCTCGAGCCAAGCTGTGTTGCCATCTGGATATTGCGTATGGCGCCAGCCCGGCTGAAAAGCTGGATGTTTTCCCCGCCCAGGGCAAAAGCGAAGCGCTGCTGGTGTTCATCCACGGCGGCTACTGGAGATCGCGCGACAAGAGCGATTTTTCCTATCTCGCACCGGCTTTCGTCGGCCGCGATGTGACTCTGGCACTGCCCAACTACGGGCTGTGCCCGATGGTTGGAATCGAGGACATCGTCAAGCAGAACCTGCTCGCTATCGCCTGGCTGTGGCACCATGGTGCGCGCTACGGCGCAAATCCGGGGCGCTTGTATGTGGCAGGTCATTCGGCCGGAGGCCACCTCACGGCAATGATGCTCGCGGCGCGCTGGAGCACCTACATGCCGCAACTGCCGTACAACCTGGTGAAAGGGGGCCTCGCGATCAGCGGTATCTACGACCTGGAGCCGCTGGTGCACGCACCGTTTGTCAACCAGGACCTTAAACTCGACCAGGCGCTCGCGCGCAGGCTGAGCCCTGCAAACCTTCCGCCCGCCACCACCGCACCGCTATATACGGCCGTCGGAGGCGACGAAAGCGACGAATTCAAGCGCCAGAACGCGCTGATAGCCAGGACCTGGCGTTACGCATTTGCCGGCGATATACCCATGCCCGGATGCAACCATCTCACTGTTCTCGAAAAGCTCGCACACACCGACAGCGCCCTGTTCAAAGGCGCGATTGACATGATGAGCCGGTGATGGATACGCGCGCCCTGCTCATTGAAAGTTTTCACGCCGCAGTCGGCGCAGCCGACCCGCGCAAGATTCTGCCCCCGCACCTGCCGCAGCCGCCCCAAGGCAAGACCCTGGTGGTCGGCGCGGGCAAGGCCGCCGCCGCCATGGCGCTCGCGGTCGAACAGCACTGGCCATCCGCCGCGGCTCTGACCGGCCTTGCGATCACGCGCTACCGGCATGGTCTGCTGACGAACAGGATCAAGGTCATAGAGGCCGGCCACCCGGTTCCGGACGAAAGCGGCGAAAAGGCGGCGCAGGAGATTCTGCGCCGCACGAAGGCCCTGAGTGCGAACGATCTCTTGCTCGCGCTGATTTCCGGCGGCGGTTCCAGCCTTCTGAGCCTGCCGGTCGAAGGCATAGGCATGGAAGAGCTGAAGGCCACGACCAAGGAACTGCTGCGCTGCGGGGCACCGATACAGGACATGAACACGGTGCGCAAGCACCTGTCCGCCATCCAGGGCGGCAGGCTGGCCTCCGCATGCAAGGCGCAGGTGCTGGCGCTGATCATTTCCGACGTAACCGGGGATGACCCCACCCATATCGGCTCCGGGCCCTGCGCGCCCGACCCTAGCACGTACCGGGATGCCGAGGACATCATCGCGCGCTATGGCGTCAAGACACCGGCGTCGGTGGCGGCGCATCTCTCGCGCGGCTCGCGCGGCGAGATCGCCGAGACGCCCAAGCCCGGGGACAAGCTGTTCCAGCGGGTAGAGAACCGCGTCATTGCCACCGCGCAGGGCTCGCTGCAGGCTGCGGCCGACTATTTTCGTGGCAAGGGCATCGCACCGGTGGTGCTGGGCGACAGCGTTACCGGCGAAGCCGCCGAAGTAGCCAAGGTCTATGCCGCACTGGTGCGCCAGATCCGCGGCTATGCCGGGCCTTTCCGGCCGCCGCTGGCGCTGATTTCCGGCGGCGAATGCACGGTCACTGTGCGCGGCAACGGCCGCGGCGGCCGCTGCTCGGAATTCCTGTTGTCGCTGGCGCTGGAACTCGACGGTATGCCGAATGCCTATAGCCTCGCCTGCGATACCGACGGGATCGACGGCTCCGAGGACAATGCCGGCGCGGTTCTCGCGCCGGACTCGCTCGCACGCGCCGCTGCGACCGGCATTTCCGCGAAGAAACTCCTGGCAAACAACGACGGTTACAGTTTTTTCGAAACCTTGGGCGACCTGGTGGTGACCGGCCCCACCCGCACCAACGTGAATGATTACCGGGTGATACTGGTACTGTAGGCGGCGCCCCTGCAAGCCGGTAGCGGGACTTGGGCCAGGCTCCCTCGCCGTGGCCGGGGCGCGCAGTAATTACACCCAGCTCACGCTATCGCCAATTTTCACTCCCAGTATCCGGGCTGCGCTGCCGCAGTTGAGCGCGATCTCCACCAGCCCCTGGCTGTTTTGGTACCAGAAGGCTGCGTCTTCGCCGGATTCAGAATAGACCTGCGCGTAGGGTAGCGTTTGCCCGCCGATTGCGAGTAACGCGTCTCGCGGTATCCCGCTCGCGCGTATCCCGGTATGTGCGTTGCCGAAGTGGTCGACATAGATCACCTCGGGCAGGTCGTCGCCACCGAATTCGACTTTAAGCCCGTCGCAGTGCTCGAACCAGTCTTTTGGCAGGGTGCCTTGCACGGCCAGAGTCGCAGCCACCGGTGCGAACAGGTCGCGTCCGTGGAATGTGGCCGAGAGTTGCGGCGGCTGCCAAACGATGCGCGCGCAGTGGCCCCTGACGGAGCGCGCAGCAACCACTGAAAGCAGCCCGTTGTCCGGCGCCACAAACCAGCGGTCATCGGCTTGCATCACGACCGCGTCGCGCGCACTACCGACGCCAGGGTCGACTACGGCCAGGAACACGCTTTCTTCGGCAAACTGATCGACCACGGCTGCAAGCAGGTGCGCGCTTGCTCGCACATTGAATGCCGGCGCGTCATGCAGCAAATCGATCACCGGGACCGGCGGCGCGAGCCGCTGCAGCACTGCTTTGACCTGGCCGACGTAGATATCGGCGGAACCAAAATCGGTAAACAGCACGATGGCCATGCGCGCATTGTAGCGTCTTTGCCGGGCCGATTGCCCGGTAGGCGGCGCTTCGCGAGGAATGAAGCTCGAACGGCCTGCGCCGTAGCGCGCGCGGCGCGCCGTCGGGTATCCGCTTCCTGAAGGTCGGGCCAGCGCTTTGCCTACGGCTTTCCTGCAGATCCGCGGTCGCCCGCGACACCCTTGCCCTTCGGCTAGTTCTTCCCCTTGTCGGGCGTGCAGGGGATTTTCACCCCAAGTATGTGCGCCCTGCCTGGCGCACCCAAAAATAAAGCCGGCGCGCGGGCCGGCTTTTTCATTGCAACGAGGCCGTCCTAGGACTTGGCTTCGGCAGCGGCGTCCAGTGCAGTTTCCGGGCGATCCATCAGTTCGACCAGCGCCATCGGCGCGTTGTCGCCTTGACGGAATCCGTATTTGAGAATACGAAGATAGCCGCCGTTTCTCTTGGCGTAGCGCGGGCCGAGCTCATTGAACAACTTGCTAACCATGTCGCGATCGCGTAGGCGGTTGAACGCGAGGCGGCGATTGGCCACTGTGGCGATCTTGCCCAGCGTGATCATCGGTTCGACCACGCGGCGCAGCTCCTTCGCCTTGGGCAGCGTGGTCTTGATGACCTCGTGCTTCAGCAGCGAATTAGTCATGTTGCGCAGCATCGCCAGGCGGTGGCTGCTGGTGCGATTGAGTTTTCTCAGTCCTAAGCGGTGACGCATGTGCTTGCCTCTTCTGTTCGGCCCTCGTCCCGAGGGCGATAATTCCCGGGAAGCGCTTTTGAGCCAAATCCACCATCAGCGCTTCCTCTGATTCGGGGGATTCACGAGGGCGCGTCGCCCCCTTGTTCCGCTTCGCGATTGCCCGCAGCTAGCCGCGGGCGCGTTCATCTCAGACGCGGGCGATTTCCAACCCCACCGGCGGCCAATTCTCCAGCTTCATCCCCAGGGTCAGCCCGCGCGAAGCCAGCACTTCCTTGATTTCGTTTAGCGACTTGCGGCCCAGATTCGGCGCCTTCAGCAATTCGGTTTCGGTGCGCTGGATCAGGTCACCGATGTAGTAGATGTTTTCAGCCTTAAGACAGTTGGCCGAACGCACCGTCAGCTCCAGATCGTCCACCGGACGCAGCAGAATCGGATCGACTTGCGGCGCCTTGACCGGTTCGCTGGCGATCGGCGTGCCCTCTAGCGCCGCGAACACCGACAGTTGGTCCACCAGCACGCGCGCGGCATAGCGTATCGCCTCTTCCGGCTCGACCACACCGTTGGTCTCTATGTCCATAATCAGCTTGTCGAGGTCCGTGCGCTGCTCGACCCGCGCTGATTCTACGGCGTAGCTTACGCGGCGCACCGGCGAGAACGACGCGTCGAGTATGATCTTGCCTATGCCCTTGGATTCTTCCGGCGCCACGCGCAGGTTGCCGGGCTCGTATCCGCGACCGCGCTCGACCTTGATCTGCATCTCCAGCTTGCCGCCCGGTGAAAGGTGGGCGATGACGTGCTCCGGATTGATGATCTCCACGTCGTGCGTCGGCTCGATGTCGGCAGCGGTCACCGCGCCTTCGCCTTTCTTCTTCAACGTCAGCAGGGCCTCCGTGCGGTTGTGCATTTTCAGTACGACGCCCTTGAGGTTTAGCAGGATGTCAACCACGTCCTCCTGCACTCCGTCGATGGTCGAATATTCGTGCAGCACACCAGAGATCTGCACCTCGGTCGGCGCAAATCCCGGCATCGAGGACAGGAGTACGCGCCGCAGCGCGTTTCCCAGCGTGTGGCCGTAGCCCCGTTCGAACGGCTCCATTACCACTTTTGCATGATTGGGAGCGACGCTCTGCACGTCGATGATGCGCGGTTTCAGAAATCCACTGCTTTGCATGGAGGTTCCTCTGGGAAACTTTGTCAATTACTTGGAATACAGTTCGACTACCAGGCTTTCGTTGATAGTCGAAGGCAGCTCGGTACGCTGCGGTTTGGCCTTGAACATTCCCTTCAACGCGGTGGAATCGACTTCGAGCCACTCGGGAATGCCGCGCGAAGCAGCTGCCGCCGATGCTCCTTTTATTCGCAGCTGGCCCTTGGCTTTCTCTGCCACCTCGACGGTGTCGCCGGTGCGCACGTGATAGGAAGGAATGTTGACACGCCTGCCGTTTACCATGATTCCGTTATGGCGCACGACCTGACGCGCCTCGTTGCGCGAGGCGCCGAAACCCATGCGGAAACACACCGTATCCAGGCGCGACTCGAGCAACTGCAACAGGCTCTCGCCGGTAATGCCCTTTTGGCGCGCAGCCAGCGCATAGACGCCGCGGAACTGGCGTTCCAGGACACCGTAGATGCGACGGATTTTCTGCTTCTCGCGCAGTTGTTTTCCGTAGTCTGACAGGCGCTGGCCGCTCTTCTGGCCATGCTGTCCCGGCGCATAGGCGCGGCGCTCGACGGCGCACTTGTCAGTAAAGCACTTCTCGCCTTTGAGGAACAGCTTCTCGCCCTCGCGACGGCACTGGCGGCATTTCGGGTCTAGGTTGCGGGCCACGTTCCAGTCTCCTTAGATGCGCCGACGCTTGGGCGGGCGGCAGCCGTTATGCGGCACCGGCGTCACGTCGCTGATGCTGGTGATTTTCAGTCCAATCGCGTTCAGGGCGCGCACGGCGGACTCGCGTCCGGGGCCCGGACCCTTGATGCGAACTTCGACGTTCTTGACGCCGCACTCCTGCGCCGCCTTGCCTGCCTGCTCGGCTGCGATCTGCGCTGCGAACGGGGTCGATTTGCGCGAACCCTTGAACCCGGCGGCACCGGAAGTCGCCCAAGAGAGCGCGTTGCCCTGACGGTCGGTTATGGTGATGATGGTGTTGTTGAACGAGGCATGAATATGCGCGATGCCTTCGGCAACGTTCTTTTTCACCTTCTTGCGTACCCGCGCCGCTGTGGCGCTGGCGCTCGGGGATTTGGCCATTTATGCTTTCCTCTAGGTATCCGTTGATCCGGGGCTTAGGTCTTGCTCGCCGCGGATTTCATCTTGATCGCTGCCTTGCGCGGGCCCTTACGGGTGCGCGCGTTGGTGCGCGTGCGCTGCCCGCGCACGGGCAAGCCCTTACGATGGCGCGAGCCGCGATAGCAGCCCAGGTCCATCAAGCGCTTGACCGACATCGATACCTCACGCCGTAGGTCGCCTTCGACCGTAAATTTGGCCACCTCTTCGCGCAAACGCTCCATGTCGGAGTCCGACAGGTCCTTGATCTTGGACGAAGTTCCGACCTTGGCCGCAACGCAAATAGCCTGCGCGCGCGCCCGCCCGATACCGAAGATCGCAGTCAGCGCAATCTCCGCGTGCTGGTGGTTTGGAATGTTGACGCCTGCGATACGGGCCATTAGTTCACTCCAAGAATGCGAAACCGATAATTATAGCTTGATATCATGCTCTCTGCCAGCCAATTAACCTTGACGTTGTTTATGCCGCGGGTTGGTGCAAATCACGCGCACCACTCTCTTCCTGCGAATTACCTTGCAGTTGCGGCACATCTTTTTCACTGATGCCTGTACTTTCATGGTGCTCTCCTGCTCCGCCCCGATCCGCGCTGTTACACCCGCACCCGGACTACTTCGCGCGGAAAACGATCCGCGCTCTTGTCAAATCATACGGCGTCAACTCCACCGTCACCTTGTCACCGGGCAGAATGCGTATGTAGTGCATACGCATCTTGCCCGAGATATGCCCCAACACTATGTGGCCATTTTCCAACTTCACCCTGAAGGTCGCGTTCGGGAGATTTTCCACTATCTCCCCCTGCATCTCGATAACGTCTTCTTTCGCCATCAGCGTGTGGGGAAGCCAGCGCCCTTGAAGTTGGCCTTCTTCAGCAGGCTTTCATACTGGTGCGACATGATGTAGGCCTGCACCTGCGACATGAAATCCATGGTCACGACCACAATGATCAGCAGCGAGGTCCCGCCGAAATAAAACGGCACGTTCCACTTCAGAATCATGAATTCGGGCAGCAGGCACACCAAAGTCACATACACCGCGCCCGCCATAGTGAGCCGCGTGAGAATCTTCTCGAGATATCGCGCGGTCTGATCGCCCGGCCGGATTCCGGGCACGAATGCACCGCTCTTCTTCAGGTTATCGGCCGTGTCCTTCGGGTTGTACTGCAACGCCGTATAGAAAAAACAGAAGAATATGATCGCTCCCGCGTACAGCATGACGTAGATTGGCTGACCCGGTGAAAGTGTCCCGGAGATGTCGCGCAGCCAACTCATTCCTTCGCTTTGGCCGAACCATCCGGCCAGGGTCGCCGGAAACAGAATGATGCTCGACGCGAATATCGGCGGGATTACACCGGCCATATTGAGCTTGAACGGCAGGTGCGAGGCCTGACCGCCGTAGACCTTGTTGCCGACCTGGCGTTTGGCGTAGTTCACCAGAATCTTGCGCTGACCGCGTTCGACGAAGCAGACCGCCCAGGTAACCAGCACCACGGCTGTTGCAATCAGGAGCGCCGTAAGCGGATGCATGGCGCCCGTACGCACCAACTCCAGGGTTCCGCCGACGGCGTTGGGCAGACCAGCGGCGATTCCGGCGAAAATGATAATGGAGATGCCGTTGCCGAGTCCGCGCTCCGTTATCTGCTCGCCCAACCACATCAGAAACATGGTACCAGTGACCAGCGTGCTAACGGTGACGAAGCGGAACATGAGCCCCGGATCGAGCACCAGTCCCGGCTGCGATTCCAGAGCAATGGATATGCCGGTCGCCTGAAACAGGGCCAGGAGCACTGTGCCATAGCGCGTGTACTGGGTAATTTTTCGCTGCCCCGCCTGGCCTTCTTTCTTCAACTGCTCCAGGTGCGGCGACACCGTCGTCATCAGCTGCATGATGATCGATGAAGAGATGTAGGGCATGATGCCCAAGGCGAAGATGGTGAAACGCGACAAAGCGCCGCCCGAGAACATATTGAACATGCCCAGGATCCCGCCCTGCTGCGACTTGAACAGGTCGGCGAGCACATTCGGGTCGATTCCGGGCACGGGAATATGTGCACCGGTGCGGAACACGACCAGAGCGCCGAGCAGGAACAGCAGGCGCTTCTTCAGGTCGCCAAACTTTCCCGTCTTACCGATGTTTTGAGCTTGGGTAGCCATTTAGCCGAGCGGCAATTACGCCTTCTCGCCCTTTCCCTTGGATTTGGACTTGTCTTTGGCTGCTGGCACTGCGGCGCCCTTGGCCGTTTTTGGTGCCTTGGCCTTTGCTTTCGCCTTGTCCTTGGTTTCGGCTTTGACGCCTTTTGGTGCTTCGGCCCTGGCTTTCGCCTTGGCGATGGCCTCGACTCTGGCCTTGGCCTTCTTGCCTTTGCCTACGGGTGCTTTCACTTCCAGGGCGGCGATACTGCCGCCGGCCGCTTCGATTGCCACCCGCGCACCCTTGGTGACCCGAAGGCCGCTCAGGCTCACCTTGCGCTCAAGTTTGCCCGACAGGATGACCTTGACCACTTCGGTCGCCTCCGGCACGACGCCGGCTTCTTTGAGAGCTTTCAGATCGATGTCTGCAAGCCGCATTTTTTGCAGATCGGACAGGCGCACCTCGGCGGTCAGTCCGCGAGCAAGCGAATTGAAGCCGCGCTTTGGCAGGCGCCGCTGCAACGGCATTTGCCCACCCTCGAAACCCACCTTATGAAAACCGCCGGACCGCGACGACTGGCCCTTGTGGCCTCGCCCCGCAGTCTTTCCCAGACCCGAGCCAATGCCGCGGCCGACGCGGCGTCGCGCCCGTTTGGAGCCCGCTGCTGGCTTGATTGTATTGAGCTGCATTTATGCCTCGCACTTCACCAGGTAGTACACCTTGTTGATCATGCCGCGGACCGCAGGCGTGTCCTGCAGTTCCACAGTGTGGTTGATGCGCCTCAGTCCCAGCCCGCGCACCGTCGCGCGATGTGAAGCCTTGCAGCCAATCACGCTCTTCACCAGGGTAACTTTGAGCTTCTTGTCCGCCATGATTGCCCTCAACCGGTGATTTCTTCGACCGATTTGCCGCGCTTGGCGGCGATCTCGGACGGCGTGTTCATGGATTTCAATCCCTGCAGGGTCGCGCGCACCACGTTGTAGGGGCTGCCAGAACCGATGCACTTGGCAAGTACGTTCGTAATGCCCATGACCTCGAAAACCGCGCGCATGGCTCCGCCGGCAATGATTCCCGTACCTTCGGACGCGGGCTGCATGTAGACCTTGGCTGCGCCGTGGCGCCCCATCACGGCATGATGCAGCGTGCCGTTCTTCAGGCTGACGCGGAACATCTTGCGCCGCGCTTCTTCCATGGCTTTTTGTACCGCCACCGGAACTTCGCGCGACTTGCCCTTGCCCATTCCGACCCCGCCGTCACCATCACCAACTACCGTGAGAGCGGCAAAACTGAGAATTCGACCGCCCTTCACCACCTTGGTAACACGGTTGATCGCAACCATTTTCTCGCGCAGGCCGTCACCACGGTCGTCCTGACCCTGCATCTTGCCCTGCATTCTGCCCTGCATCTTCGCCATATTCGTCCCCGATTAAAACTTGAGCCCGGCTTCGCGCGCGGCTTCTGCCAGCGCCTTGACACGGCCGTGATACTGCAGGCCGCCGCGGTCAAATGCCACTTTCTCGATACCGAGTTGTATTGCTTTGGCAGCGATGCGCTTGCCCACGGCCTCGGCCGCCTTTACATTGCCGCCATTCGCCACCGTCGCGCGCACTTCCTTCTCCAGCGTTGACGCCGCGGTCAGGACCTTGGTGCCACAGGCGGAAATCACCTGCGCGTAAATGTGGCTGTTGGTACGATGCACCGCAAGACGCACAGCCTTGAGTTCAGCAATCTTGGCGCGGGATCTACGCGCTCGGCGCAGTCGCGCCAGTTTTTTATCTATCATGGCTTTAGCTCCGCTTACTTCTTCTTGGTCTCTTTCAAGACCACCTTCTCGCCCGTATAGCGCACACCCTTGCCCTTGTACGGCTCCGGACTGCGATATGCTCGCACCTCGGCGGCCACCTGGCCGACCTGCTGTTTGTCGTTACCACGAAGAATGATCTCGGTCTGGCTCGGGGTTTCGACCTTGACGCCGTTGGGCATCTGATGCACCACCGGATGCGAAAAGCCGAGCGCAAGATTGAGCTTGTCGCCCTGCGCCTGCGCGCGGTAGCCGACGCCAACAAGGGTCAGTTTTCGTTCGAAACCTTTGGTTACGCCCTCTACCATGTTGGCCACGAGCGCCCGGATGGTGCCGGACATGGCGTTGGCCCGTATCGAGTCATTGTTTACCAGACACAGCAGATTGTCGCCATCGCGTTCAATCTTGATGTCACTGCTCAAGCGCTGCGTTAGCGTGCCCCGCGGCCCCTTCACCGCGACCTGCTCGTTGGATACGGTTACTTCGACGCCCTTGGGCACAGCAATGGGGTACTTTCCGATTCGCGACATGGTTTTGCCCCCTTAAGCCACTATGCACAGAACTTCGCCGCCGATCCCCGTGGCGCGCGCTTTTCTGTCGGTCATCACGCCTTTCGAGGTAGAGACGATGGCGATTCCCAGGCCATTCATTATTTTGGGAATATCGTCCCGGCCTTTGTAAATGCGCAGTCCGGGGCGGCTGACGCGCTCGATTTTCTCGATTACCGGCTCGCCCGCGTAATACTTAAGCGCAATTTCGAGGGTGGGTTTGCCGTCTTCATCGCGCACCTTGAAATCTTCGATGTAGCCCTCGTCCTTCAGCACCTGGGCAATGGAGGCCTTGACGCGCGACGAAGGCATCGCCACCAACAGCTTTTCCGCAAGTTGCGCATTGCGGATGCGGGTCAACATGTCGGCGATCGGATCACTCATGCTCATGCTTTGTCTCCTCTCACCAGCTGGCTTTGGTCATGCCGGGGATTTCGCCACGCATGGCAATTTCGCGCAGCTTGTTACGCCCGAGGCCAAACTTGCGGTACACCCCGCGCGGCCGGCCCGTAATCTTGCAGCGGTTGCGCACCCGCGTCGGACTGGCGTTACGCGGCAGTCGCTGCAATTGCATGCGTGCGGCCATGCGCTCGTCCTCCGGCTGCTTGAAATCGTTAATGATTGCGAGCAGCGCAGCGCGCTTGACCTCGAATTTCTTCACGGTCTTGCGGCGCTTTTCGTTGCGGTTGATGACTGCGGTTTTTGCCATGGCGCAATCCTTCAGGTCTTGAACGGAAATTTGAAGGCGGCGAGCAGCGCTCTGGCTTCTTCGTCGGTCTTCGCAGTGGTGGTAATGCTGATGTTCATGCCACGCAGGGCGTCGATCTTGTCGTATTCGATCTCGGGAAATATGATTTGCTCTTTCACGCCCAAATTGTAGTTGCCGCGTCCGTCGAAGGCGCGCTGCGAAAGGCCGCGAAAGTCGCGGATTCGCGGTATCGCAATGCTGACTAGGCGGTCGAGAAACTCGTACATGCGCACGCCGCGCAAGGTCACCATGCAGCCGATCGGAAGATCCTTGCGAATCTTGAAACCGGCAATCGGCTTTTTCGATAATGTGACGACCGGCTTTTGCCCCGCGATCTTGGTCATATCGCCGACTGCGTTATCCATGATCTTCTTGTCGTTCACTGCCTCGCCCACACCCATATTGAGTGTGATCTTCTCGATCCGCGGGACCTGCATCGTCGTCTTGTACCCGAACTTCTTGACCAAGTCGGGAACCACTGTCTCTTTGTAATAGCTGTAAAGGCGTGCCATAGCGTTTTCTCTCTCAGGCGTCCACGATTTCGCCGTTGGACTTGAATATGCGCACTTTGCGACCGTCCTCCAGCGTTTTGAAGCCGACCCGGTCCCCCTTCTGCGTCTGGGGATTGAACAGCGCGACATTGGAGATGTCGATCGGCATGTCCATGGCGACGATGCCGCCGGTTTGGCCCTTCATCGGATTTGGTTTCTGATGCTTCTTCGCGCGGTTGATACCCTCGACCAGCAGATGCTTGTCATCAACGCGGCGCAATACCGTGCCGCGCTTGCCTTTGTCCTTACCGGTGGTGACGATTACGTCGTCACCTTTGCGAATCTTTTGCATGGCCTTCGATTCCTATATTCCTGACTTCGAGACGTTACTCGGGGCCGTAGCCCCTTGCTGCGCCATCCTGCGTCTCACAATACTTCGGGCGCGAGCGAAACGATCTTCATGAAGCGCTCATTGCGCAATTCCCGCGTTACCGGTCCGAATATGCGCGTGCCGATCGGCTCTAGCTTGGCATTGAGTAGCACTGCGGCATTGCTGTCGAACTTGATCAGAGAGCCGTCTGAGCGACGCACGCCCTTGGCCGTACGCACCACAACGGCGCTGTAGATCTCGCCTTTCTTTACGCGTCCGCGCGGCGCGCAGTCCTTGATACTGACCTTGATCACGTCACCGATGCCGGCATATCGCCGCTTCGAGCCGCCCAATACCTTGATGCACATTACCGCGCGTGCGCCGGTGTTGTCGGCCACATCCAATACACTCTGCATCTGAATCATGAGTTATTTCCTTTCCAACTTGAACCGCTTGCGTCCGCACCCTTTGGTGCGCGTAACGCGTTGCGGCCAGTCTTGGAACCCGTTTGGGTTGAACGCCCCAGCCTGTGGCGAGGCGCTAATGCGAAGAACGGAGAATTATATCCGACCCAGACTACCGGGGCAAGATTTTTGTGCGTTCAAATGTTCCTGGCCTTCTCGACCAACTTGATGACCGTCCACGTCTTGGTTTTCGAGACAGGGCGCGTCTCCTGGATCATCACCAGATCGCCGACCTTGTATTCGTTGTTCTCCGAATGCGCGTGATATTTCCTGGATCTGGTCACGATTTTGCCTACCAGGGGATGGCGCACACGGCGTTCGATGAGTACCGTTACGGTCTTGTTCATTTTGTCGCTGACCACGCGGCCGGTGAGGGCGCGCACGACCTTGGCTGCCTTGACTGTCTGGGTTTCGCTCATTTGCCTGTCGCCTTCTGTGCCATGATGGTGCGTACCCGCGCGATGTCGCGCCGGGTCTTCTTCAACTGGCTGTTGTTGGTCAGTTGCTGGGTCGCAATCTGCATACGAAGGTTGAATTGCGCCTTCAGCAGGTCGGTCAGTTCCTGGTTCAGTTGCGCCAGATCCTTGGCGCGCAGTTCACTCGGTTTCATCGGCCTACCCCACTAAACGATGGACAAAGGCCGTCGCGATCGGCAGCTTGGCCGCAGCCAGGCGAAAAGCCTGCCGCGCCAGCACCTCGTCTACGCCGTCCATTTCATACAGTACTTTGCCGGGAACGATTTCGGCCACGAAATACTCCGGATTGCCCTTGCCGTTGCCCATTCGCACCTCTGCCGGCTTGTGCGAAATCGGCTTGTCCGGAAAAATCCGGATCCAAATGCGCCCGCCACGCTTAATGTGACGGGTCATGGCGCGGCGCGCCGCCTCGATTTGGCGCGCGGTCAGTCGGCCGCGGGCTATGGCCTTCAGCCCAAACTCGCCGAAAGATACCTTATTGCCGCGCGTAGCAATGCCCTTGTTGCGGCCCTTTTGCTGCTTGCGGTATTTTGTCCTGGCTGGTTGAAGCATCTTACGCTCCTGTCTTCTTCGTCACGCGCCTGACCGTCTTTGTCTTGGCCGCGGGTTTGGCGGAATCGCCGGAAGATTCCTCGGCCTTGGCCTCGGGGTTGGGTGCGTCGCCGGCATTTTCGGCTACGCTGGCTGCGGGCTTCTTGCGCGCGCGCGGTACAGCCGTCTTGGGCTTTGCCTCGCCTTCGGGTTTGGCCACGGCAACCTCTTTGTTGGCCACTGGCGCCGGTGCTTTTCGCGCCTTCCTCGGCGACGGCATTTCATCGGGCACGGAGCCGGGCACGGCTACGGGCTGCTCGTTCTTGCCCACGGTTTCGCCCTTGTATACCCATACCTTGATGCCGATCACCCCGTACGTGGTCTTGGCTTCACCAAAACCGTAGTCGATGTCGGCGCGCAGGGTATGCAGGGGCACGCGGCCCTCGCGGTACCATTCGTTGCGCGCGATTTCGATGCCGTTCAGCCTGCCCGAACTCGCAATCTTAATGCCCTGCGCGCCCAGGCGCATCGCATTCTGCATGGCGCGCTTCATCGCGCGGCGGAACATGATGCGCTTCTCCAACTGCTGCGCGATGGAATCGGCTATGAGCTGGGCATCGATCTCGGGTTTCCTGATCTCCTCGATATTGACGTGCACCATCTGCACGCCCAGCATTTTGCGCAGTTCGGCCTTCAACACCTCGATGTCTTCCCCCTTCTTGCCGATGACTACGCCGGGGCGGGCACTGTGGATGGTGATTCGAGCGTCCTTGGCGGGCCGCTCGATCACTACGCGGCCGACAGAGGCATGCGCCAGTTTCTTCTTCAGGTAGGCGCGAACCTTGAGGTCTTCGTTGAGCATGCCGCCGAAGTTCTTGCTGTTGGCGAACCAACGCGAGCCCCAGTTCTTGTTGACTGCGAGGCGGAACCCGATCGGGTGGATTTTCTGTCCCATGACTATCCCTTAGTTTTTGACCGCGGCGGCCGCCGCGCGTGCTTTGGGTGCGGGTTTGGCCGCGCTGCGTTTTGTCCTGACCTCGTCGCCCACCGTAATGAAAATATGGCAGGAGTGCTTGATGATGCGGTTGCCGCGACCCTTGGCGCGTGCGTGAAAGCGCTTGAGCATCGAGCCCTGCTCGACATAGATTGTCTGCACCTTCAACTCATCAATATCGGCGCCGTCATTGTGCTCGGCATTCGCGATGGCCGATTCCAGCACTTTCTTGATGATCTTGGCGCCCTTCTTCGGGCTGAACGCAAGGACGTTAAGCGCCTTGTCGACCGGCAGGCCGCGGATCAGGTCGGCGACGAGCCGCCCCTTCTGCGCCGACAGGCGGACACCGCGCAAGATCGCTATGGTTTGCATGGCTATCGCTCCTATTTCTTCGCCGCTGCGCCTGGCGAGGGAGTCCCGCCCCCGGACGCCGCGACTTTTCTGTCGGCGGAATGGCTCTTGAACGTGCGGGTCAGGGCAAACTCTCCCAGCTTGTGCCCAACCATGTTTTCGGAAATATAGACCGGGATATGCTGCTTGCCGTTATGCACCGCGATGGTGAGGCCGACGAAATCCGGCAGGATGGTGGAGCGGCGCGACCAGGTCTTGATCGGGCGCTTGTCGCCGCTACCGCGCACTTTATCCACCTTGCTCACCAGATGGTGATCAACGAACGGGCCTTTCTTGACTGAACGTCCCATGTCCTATCCTCTATTTCTTGTTACGGCGATTGATGATCATGCCGCTGGTGCGTTTGTTCTTGCGCGTGCGGTACCCCTTTGTGAGCGTGCCCCAGGGGCTGACCGGATGCCGACCGGCTGCGGTCTTGCCTTCGCCGCCACCATGCGGGTGATCGACCGGGTTCATGGCTACGCCGCGCACCGTCGGGCGCACTCCGCGCCAGCGCATGCGACCGGCCTTGCCCACCGATTCCAGTGAATGCTCTTCGTTGCCGACCTCGCCGATGGTTGCGCGGCACTCCACGTGCACCTTGCGTACCTCACCCGAGCGCAGGCGCAGCTGGGCATAGCTGCCCTCGCGAGCGAGAAGCTGAACCGAGGTGCCGGCCGCGCGCGCGATCTGCGCCCCTTTGCCGGGCAGCATCTCCACGCAATGCACGGTGGTACCGACAGGAATATTGCGCAGCGGCAGCGTATTGCCCGGCTTGATCGGCGCTTCCGAACCCGACACGAGTTGCGTGCCTACCGCAACGCCCTTTGGCGCGATGATGTAGCGGCGCTCGCCGTCCGTGTAGCACAGCAGCGCCAAATTGGCGCTACGGTTCGGATCATATTCCAGGCGCTCGACCTTGGCCGTTACACCGTCCTTTGCGCGCTTGAAATCGACGATACGATAGTGCTGTTTGTGGCCCCCGCCCTGGTGGCGCATGGTGATATGACCACTGTTGTTGCGTCCTGCGCGCCTCGACTGCGGCTCAAGCAGGGGTGCATGGGGCTTGCCCTTGTGCAGATCCGGATTGACGACCTTTACCAGGGAACGGCGGCCGGGAGAAGTGGGTTTGACTTTGACTAGTGCCATGTTCTACTCCGCCGCGTGAAAGTTGATTTCCTGACCAGGTTTCAGGCTCACATAAGCCTTTTTCCAGTCTTTGCGCCGGCCAGTCAGCTTGCCGAAGCGCTTTTGCTTACCCTTGACATTGGCAACCTGCACGCTTTCGACCTGGACCTTGAACAGCAATTCGACCGCGGCCTTTATCTCCGGCTTGGTCGCATTTCCGGCGACGCGGAACACCACCTGTTCGTTTTTCTCGGCAACATAAGTGCTCTTCTCCGAGACTTGCGGGGCGAGCAGCACCTGCATCAGTCGTTGTGGGTTTCTCACCGCAGCTTTAGCCGGAGTCTTGGTTGTCTGTGGTGCATTCATCCCAGCATCTCCTCGAATTTGCTGACCGCCTTGCGAGTCAGGATGACATTCTGATAGCGGATCAGCGACACCGGATCGGCTTCGGCCACTTCCAGCACCAGCACGTTGGGCAGATTTCTCGACGCCAGGAGCAGGTTATCCTCGAGTTCATCGGTGATGAGCAGCAGCGAATCGGAAACGCCCATGTCCTTGACCTTCTGCAAGAACAGTTTGGTCTTCGGCGCTTCCATGACGAAGTCCTCGACTACCTTGAGGCGGTCTTCGCGCGCGAGCTGCGAAAGAATCGACGCTACGCCGGCACGATACATCTTGCGATTCAGCTTTTGCGTGAAGTTCTCATTCGGGCTGGACGGAAAAATCCTGCCGCCGCCGCGCCACAACGGGCTCGAGGCCATGCCGGCGCGGGCGCGGCCGGTTCCCTTCTGCCGCCACGGCTTGCGCGTCGACTTGGCAATCTGGGCACGCCCTTTTTGCGCTCGCGTACCTTGGCGTGCGTTCGCCTGATAGGCAGTCACCACCTGATGAATCAATGGTTCGTTGTAATCCCGGGCGAACAGCGCGTCCGACGCAGCCATGGTCGAAGCTGCCTGTCCTTTGGCGTCGATCAGTTTCAAATCCATTATTTCTTACCTCCCTTGGCAGGCGCTGCAACGACCTTCTTCGCGCGTGCCTTGGTGGCGGGATGCACCAGCAAATCACCACCCTTGCTACCCGGGACCGAGCCCCTGATCAAAAGCAGCTGGCGTTCGGCGTCGATGCGCACGATTTCCAGGCACTGGGAGGTGCGAGTGACGTTACCGAGCTGGCCCGCCATGCGTTTGCCTGGGAACACGCGTCCCGGATCCTGTGCCATCCCGGTTGAACCCGGCGCGTTATGCGACCTGGAATTGCCGTGGCTCGCCCGCTGGGAGGAAAAATGGTGGCGTTTGATGGCGCCGGAGAATCCCTTGCCCTGCGAGGTGCCGGTTACATCCACCATCTGGCCTACCTGAAACACGTCCACGCCCACCTTGCCGCCGACCTTTAGGTTGGCGAGTTGCTCGTCTGTGACGCGGAATTCCTTCAGCGTATGCCCGGCCTCAACAGCAGCTTTGGCGAAATGGCCAGCAGCCGGCTTGCTCACGCGCGAGGGGCGGCGCTTGCCGAAAGTCACCTGCACGGCAACGTAGCCGTCGGTCTTGGAGGTTTTGATTTGAGTAACGCGGTTATCGGACACGTCCACCACGGTCACCGGAACGGAATCGCCTTCGTCCGTGAAAACGCGGGTCATGCCGACCTTGCGACCGACTAATCCTAAGCTCATCTTCTTTCCCTTCGTCAAAAGGCGCCGACTACAATTGGCCGGCAATTATCCATTCGCGCCCGACGTTTCGCATTCGGTGCGCGTGGTACTACAATTATCCGTTACAGCTTGATCTCCACATCCACTCCCGCAGGCAGGTCCAGCTTCATCAATGCGTCCACGGTTTTGTCGGTGGGGTCGATGATGTCCATCAGCCGCAGGTGGGTACGAATCTCGAATTGGTCGCGCGAGGTCTTGTTCACGTGCGGCGAACGCAGCACATCGAAGCGCTCGATGCGGGTGGGCAGGGGTACGGGGCCCTTGACCACGGCGCCGGTGCGCTTTGCGGTGTCGACGATCTCGAGCGCCGACTGATCGATTAGGCGGTAGTCGAACGCTTTGAGACGAATTCTGATCTTGGTGCTTTGCATGTTTTTCCTTTGGGAAGCCTGGGATTGGGATCAGGGACTCGTTTTGCTGTTCCCTGGCTTGCGCCAACCTCTGACCTCAGTCTCTAACCCTTACTCCATCACCTTGGCAACGACGCCGGCACCCACAGTGCGCCCGCCCTCGCGGATGGCAAAGCGCAGCCCCTGCTCCATC
>JACZJV010000055.1 GCA_014860355.1 Burkholderiales bacterium
CTATCCCGATCTGGTCCGCGTGCATCAGCGTAGGCGCATGGCCGACATCCGCTATTTCCACGGTCTTTGCGCGCGGCCCGCGGCCGGCCATTTCCTTCAGGGTTTCGCGCCGGAGCAGGTCGGACATCGCGCCGCGCAGCACCAGCGTCGGGCATTTGACCGCATCGTAGTAGGGCCACAATTCGATGTCTTTGTCGCTCAGCTCGGCCTTGAAGGGAACCGCAATGGCCGGATCATAGTGCATGCGGTAGCTGCCGTCTGCCTGCCTGCGCACGACATGTTCAGTCAGCGTCGACCATTCGGCGTCGCTGTGCGCGCCGAAGGTCGCGCTCACCGCGCGTATGTACTGTAGCGCCGTGGCGAAATCGGGAAACTGCGGCGCCATGCCCAGATACTGCCCGATGCGCGCGAGCGACGCGGCGGTGACGACCGGCCCGACATCGTTCAGCACCAGTTTTTGCAGCGGCGTATCAGGCAGGCTGGCGAGGGTCATGCCGATCAGCCCGCCCATCGAAGTGCCGACCCAGTGCACGCACTCGGCGTCCACGCGCGCAAGCAGGGTCACCATGTCGGCGACATAGGTCTCCAGCTGGTATTCCATCGGATTCTTCAGCCAGCCGCTGAGTCCGCGGCCGGGCACGTCGGGGCAGACCACGCGGTATTCGCCCGCCATGGCCTGCGCCAGCCTGTCGAAATCGCGTCCGCAGCGCGCGAGACCGTGCGCGCATACCAGCACCCTGCGGTTGCCGGGAACGCCCCACTCGGTATAGGCCATCCGGTGCAAACCGCTGCGGGTGACGCACTGCACTTCGCGCTGCCTGAATTCCTCGCCCATCCATCCCCCCTAAGCCGGACAAGCCGGATACAAAACCGGGAGCGTACAACAAAACGAGGGGAGCCCTCAGCGCATACTCCCCTATATTTGCCGCAGCAGAATTCATCCTGCTACGGGATCCAGGCGCGAATGGGTATAGACTCAGGCTGATGATTGCGCGCGCGAACTCCCAGGACTTCTATCGATTCCCGGCGTAGTTTCGCCCGCGGCCGACTGCTATGCGCCGCCGGTTTTCTTCTCGCCGCCTGGGCAGTCAGCGCCGCCGCTGCGGCATATACCATCGAAGGCCGCGTGGTCGGCGTCGCCGACGGCGACACGGTCACGGTGCTCGACGGCTTGCACGCACAGCACCGCATCCGCCTCGCCGGCATCGACGCGCCGGAGCAGGCGCAGGCCTTTGGCGACGCTTCGAAGCGCAACCTGTCGCGCATGGTGTACGGCGCCTACGTCAGGGTCGAGTATGCAAAGCACGACCGTTACGGGCGCATCGTCGGCAAGATCTTCAGCGGCGGCCGCGACGCCAGCCTGGCGCAGTTGCGCGCCGGACTGGCCTGGCATTACAAACAGTACCAGCGCGAGCAATCGCAAGAAGACCGCAGTGCCTATGCCCATGCCGAGCGCGAGGCACAGCAGGCGCAGTCGGGGCTGTGGCTGGATCGCGATCCGCTTCCGCCCTGGGCATGGCGGCAGGGGCAGCGCGCCAAACGCGGGAACCGGCATAAGCCGCGGCAGGAGGTGAAAGTGATTCAATCGGCATACCAGTAGCGTCTACTCAACCCGCGGTATGCCTGCACATCGATCCCCTGGGCGTCGATGCGCACCAGCACCGCGCCGGCCTGATCAGTGCGCAGCATCTGCGCGCCGCTGGCGCGATAGCGCCCGACAACCTCTTCCTGCGGATGGCCAAAGCGGTTGCGATAGCCTACCGGAAGCACCGCCCAGCGCGGCTGCACCGCGGCGATGAATTCCTGCGTCGACGAAGTGCGGCTGCTGTGGTGCGGCGCTACCAGCACCTGCGCGCGCAATTTCGCCGGCCCGCGCGCGAGCAGTTCCTGCTCCGAGCGCGCCTCTATGTCTCCGGTGAGCAGCACCGCGCCCTGTGCCGTGGCAATCTTCAGCACGCAGCTGCGGTCGTTGGACTTTATCCGGCCGGCTGCGTAGCTGGCGGCGCTCGGATGCAGGAGTTCGAAACGCACTCCGTCCCAGTTCCAGCCCTGCCCCGCGGCGCAGGGCAGTCTGTAGCCGGGCGCCGCGAGCCAGGCCGCATGGGATTGCGCCAGCGAAGAGTAGAACGCGGCCACAGGCAGGCCCGACAGCACCGTAGCCGCGCCACCCGCATGGTCGTTGTCGTCGTGGGTCACGATCATCGCGTCCAGCTGCGCGATGCCCGAGGCCCGCAGGAAAGGCAGGATGACGCGGCTGCCGCTGTCGGCATCCGCACCAAAAGCGGGACCGGCGTCGTAGAGCAGCGCATGCCCCTGGGTCTGTGCGAATACCGCCAGGCCCTGTCCCACGTCGAGCACCGTCAGCCACAGCGCGCCGGGCGCGGGCGCGGGTGGCGCCACGGCAAACAGCGGCAGCAGCAGCGGCAGACCCAGCCAGCGTGCCGGAACCCCACGCGGCAACAGCATCCACGCGGTACCCGCGAGGGCCAGCGCCACGGTCCAGGCCGCGGGCGCGTGCTGCTGCCACACGGCTGCAGGCAGCGCCGCAAACCATTCGAGCAGCCGCATCTGCGCCGCCATGAGCAGATGCGCAAGCTTCAGTATGAAATCGAAAGGCAGTACGCTGCCGGCGAGCGCCAGCGGCGTGACCACCAGGCTCACCAGCGGAATGGCCACGGCATTGGCGAGCGGTGATACCAGCGACATCTGCTGGAACCAGACCAGCAGCAGCGGCGCCAGGGCCAGCGTGATCGCCCACTGCACGCGCCCCCATTGAATGAATCCGGCGGCAAGCTTGTGGCCAGCCCCCAAAGCGGGCTGCGGGTCCGCGCGCATCCGGCCCGTAGCCACGTACAGGATGACCGCGACGGCGCCGAAGGAAAGCCAGAACCCGGGTGCAAGCACCGCCCAGGGATCGAGCAGGAGTACCAGCAACAGCGCGGCACAGAGCACGCGCGATACCGAACTTAGGCGCCCCGCCCACAGCGCCAGCGCCACTATCGCCACCATGTACAGCGTGCGCTGCGCCGGCACGGCGAAACCGGCGATCAGGCAATAGACCAGCGCGGCGACAAATCCCGCCAGCGCCGCGGCCTTGCGCGCGGGCAGCGCCAGCATCAGCGTAGAGGAGCGCCGCCACAGCCAGTGTACCAGCGCCGCAATGAGGCTGGCCACCATGGTCACGTGCAAACCGGAAATCGACATCAGATGAGATACCCCGGTGCGCGCGAACAACTGCCACAGGCGCGCGTCGATGGCATTCTGATCGCCGATGGCGAGGGCGACCAGAACACCGGCGTAGGGGTAATCAGGCAAGGTATCCCAGTGGTGCTGGCGCAGAATTTCGCGCGCGCGTTGCAGCAGATAGGCCGGCTGCGCCACCAGCTCGTCCAGGCGCGCCGTTCCGCCCGGACGCACGTAACCGGTGGCGCCGATGGCACGCTGCATGAGCCAGGACTCGTAGTCGAAGCCGTGGGGGTTGACGCTGCCGTGCGGGCGCCGCAGGCGCACGGTAAAGCGCCAGCGCTCGCCGGCGCGGATAGGCGCCATCTGCTGGAATTCCTCGCGGCTGGCGCCGTTGTACCAGGCGAGGGCGATGCGCCGCGGCAGGCGCGCCTGCGCGGGAACGACCTGTTCCACGTCGAAATCAAAGCGCACGCCGCCCTCGAAGGGCTGCGGCAGTCCCGCCACCACACCGGTGAGGACCATGTCCACGCCCTCCCAGCGCGCCGGCAAGCGCTCATCCAGCCGCCATTGCGCTCTGGCCGCTGCCTGGAAAAACCCGGCTGCGAAACACAGGGTGAACAGGAGCAACGCAGCGGCAATTGGCGCGCCGCGGCTGTGTGCCCTGCGTAGACGCCACCACAAAAGCAACGCCGGCGGCAGCAGCAGCGCCCAGACGAGCGGTGGCAGTTGCGGCTGCTGCTGCAACAGGCACACGCCCAGGGCAAACGCGATGATGTTCGCGCGCATCGATGCAGGGCTCCGGCGTAGACTGCAAAGCTTAACGCCCCAGGCTCAATGCGGTTGAATTGCCTTACAATCGCCGCAGATTTCGATTGCGAACCCGATGCCGCGCAAATTCTTCAGGAAATACCTACCCAGCCACGAACGCGTGCGCAACAACCGGCATATTTCGAGGTTCGGCGGCTTGCTGCGGCATCCCAACCTGTGGCATCTGAACCGCCACTCGGTAGCGGGCGGCCTGGCGGTGGGCATGTTCTCCGGCCTGGTTCCAGGCCCGTTGCAGATGCTGGTAGCGGCACTGCTCGCGGTGCCCTTGCGGGTGAATCTGCCGGTGGCGCTCGCCACCACGCTGTACACCAATCCCTTCACCATCGGCCCGCTGTACCTGCTCGCCTACCTGATCGGACGGCTGATCATCGGCGGTAACGGCACACCGATAGAACCGCCGCCCGCTATGGACTGGTCGCAGATCGGTGCCTCGCTGGAAGCTTTCCTGCGCTGGATGCTGTCCATGGGCACGCCGCTGGCGGTCGGTCTGCTCGCACTGGCGCTGATCCTCGCCGCGCTCGCCTACGCATGCGTGCAGATAGGCTGGCGCGCATACGTGATCCGCGCCTGGCGCAGGCGGGCACTGCTGCGGGCCCGGAATCGCCGCTGAGCAGTACCTCACAGCCGCCGGGCTTCAATCCGGATTCAGCACGCCGTCCTGCAGCCGCAATATGCGCTGGGCGCGCGCGGCGATGCCCGGGTCATGGGTGACGATGATAAAGCTGGTGCCGCGGCTGCGATTCAGCTCGAGCATCATCTCGAACACCTGCGCCGCCGTATGCCGGTCCAGAT
>JACZJV010000011.1 GCA_014860355.1 Burkholderiales bacterium
GCGGTCGCGCTCAGGATCACCGTCGTGCTCAACGCACACCTCCGCCGTTGTTCTGAACGGTCCGACCGGGCAATAGTTGGTCAGCAGTCTCAGCGGTACTGGATATTGGTTTTATTTCTGCCACGGCGACTGTCCCTGCTCTACAGTAAAGTTGCGTATGTCCATCTTCATCACCCGATCGCGGTCACGTCAAAAATCGCGTGCTTGCCACGACCGCAATTCAATATGGAGTACAGCTCAATTTCGTCTTCTATTCCGACCGCGCACGGCACCCCGACCAGTCGCTCGCCGGACATGCGAGATTAGTCGGAACACAGCGAAAATACCCTAGGGGCAAGGCAGTAGTTCCCGGCAGGCAACACTCCAATCGAATCACAAGGTTTCCCGTAGATCAGTACGAGCCAAATGGAGCCTCCACGCACCGCGGGGACTACTCGTGGACGCGGCTCCAGCCTCGTAGATTTCGCGATTCGACCCCGCGACATTGCGGCAAGCCCGGCAGGCGCAAGCTCATAGGGCGTATAGCCCTCTATAAGCAATAACCATGCTGCAATTTCAATCGTTTGATTTGCTGCAGAATTGCGTCAGACCACGAACATTATTCGGGGAATCCGCGGGCCCAATCGGGTGAAATGCCCCGCTGATTCCAGGCGAACCGGGGCAAGGCGCAGGTTGACATTTGACAACTCTGCGCCCTCATGTGCGCTGGCAGATAAGCTGCGCCGCGCCTGGCCGGCTAGTAAACGCAGCCGTCACCGCAACCGGCGCCGGCAAAACCGCTCAACCGCCTAGACCTGCGTGAGCCACTTGAAGTTGCTGGCGATGTTCTCCGGTGTGGCGCGCAGGGACACGCCGCCCCAGCGCTGGAGCGTGTCGTTGCCATAGCGCGCCATGCCGATGTGGTTGGTAAGCAGCTTGTCCTGCTCCGGATCCCAGTCGGTATAGCCCAGGGCCTGGCGCAGCGTCTCCACGTCCGCCGGCTTGCCGGTCAGAAACATCCAGCCCGGCTTGATGTTGAAGTTGTCCGCGTACTCCTTCAGGATCGCCGGGGTGTCCTTCTTCGGCTGCAGCGTGATCGTGAGGAAGAAAATGTCCTTGCCCATGCGCTCGCCCAGCAGGTCCTAAGCCTTGCGCAGATTGGCGATGGCGTTCGGGCACAGGCCGTCGGTGCACTCGACCAGAAAGAAATTGATCAGCACGGTCTTGTCGCGGATGCAGTCGTCGTAGAAGCGCACCTTCTTCCCGTCCTGGGTGAGTAGCGGTACGTTGGGGAAAAACCGCCTGCGCACCAGGTTCGCGCGCGAGTTGTCCGCTGCCGCGGCGGCGTTGCCCGCGAGCACGAGCGGGGCGAGTCCCAGGCCCAGGCCGCGGCCGAGAAAGTTTCGTCTGTCCATGATGCCTCTCCTGCAAAGTGTGAATTGCGCTGCGGATGCGCGAACGCCGGCGATCGCCGGCGTTCGCCTGCTGCTTGCTTGTTACACGATGCGCCAGTTGATCATCATCGCGTGGTCTTCGTGCACCACGTTATGACAGTGCATCACATAGTTCCCCTTGTAATCGCGGAAACGCATGTAGATTTCGCAGGTGGCATTGGCATCCAGACGGATCACGTCCTTGCGCCCG
>JACZJV010000056.1 GCA_014860355.1 Burkholderiales bacterium
TTCGGTGTAGATGCGGTTGGCTTCTATGCCCTTGCTCACCAGGTAGGCTTTGACCGCGCCGGCGCGGTCAAAGCCTACCTGGTGAGCAAGGGCATAGAAGCCAACCGCATCTACACCGAAGGCAAGGGTGAGACGCAGCCGGTGGCCGACAACAAGACCAAGGAAGGACGCGCCAAGAACCGCCGCGTCGAAATCGAAGTGGTAGGAACCCGCTAAAGGCAGGCCTGCACCACCCCTTAAAAAGCCCTGCGCGAGCGGGGCTTTTTTATTTGGACCGCAAACACCATGAATGCCGACCCGCAGGAACTGGCGAAATTCAGCGACCTCGCCCACCGCTGGTGGGATCCGAGCAGCGAGTTCAAGCCGCTGCACGAGATCAATCCGCTGCGCCTGGGCTGGATCGACGGCATCGCCGCGCTGAAGGGCAAAGCGGCGCTGGACGTAGGCTGCGGCGGCGGCATTCTGGCCGAAGCGATGGCGGCGCTCGGCGCGCGGGTCAAGGGCATCGACCTGTCCGAGAAGGCGCTCAAAGTGGCCATGTTGCACCTGCTCGAGTCGCGCCTGGAAGTGAACTACGAAGAGATCAGCGCCGAGAGCCTCGCGCAGCGCGAAGCCGGACAATACGACGTCCTCACCTGCATGGAAATGCTGGAACATGTACCCGATCCGTCCAGCACGGTGCAAGCCTGCGCCAAATTGGTCAGACCGGGTGGGCATGTGTTCTTTTCCACCATCAATCGCAACCCCAAGTCCTATCTGTTCGCGGTCATCGGCGCCGAATATATATTGCGCCTGCTTCCGCGCGGCACGCACGATTACGCAAAGTTTGTCAGGCCCTCGGAACTCGCGCGGCATTGCCGCGCCGCCGGCCTCATGCTGAAATCGGTGATCGGCATGAGTTACAACCCGCTGACGAAAATATATGCGCTCAACAACGATACCAGCGTCAACTACCTGGTGCACTGCGTGCGTGAAGGCTAGGAAGAAAACCCGGGGTCGGGTTGGATTTTCTCCCCTCGCAACCCGACCCCTTTCAGAGGTGTGCCTGATTGCGTCATTCGCCTGATCAGCACTTTTCCAGAACCGAGGTGCGGGCCGTGCTGTTCGATCTGGACGGTACGCTTGCGGACACCGCGCCGGACCTGGCGCGCGCGCTGAACCGCGTACGCGCGGCAAACGACCTGGCGCCGATGCCGGTGGAACTCACGCGTTCCTATACTTCGAGCGGTGCGCGCGGCCTGCTCAAGGTCGGCTTCGGCCTGGAACCCGGGGACAAACGCTACGACGAGTTGAAGCTGCAGTTTCTCGAGTTCTACGCCGCAGAGATCTGCATCGACACGCGTCTGTTCGAAGGCATGGCCGAGTTGCTCGACCAATTCGATCGGGACCGTCTGCCCTGGGGCGTCGTGACCAACAAGGCGGAACGTTTCACCCTGCCGCTGCTGCAGGGACTGCACCTGGGCGAACGCGCTGCCTGTGTCGTCGGCGGCGACACCGCCGCCCGCGCCAAGCCGCATCCCGATCCGTTATTGCACGCCGCCGCTGCCCTGCGCTTGCCGCCATCCGCCTGCCTGTATGTGGGCGACGACCTGCGCGACGTGCAGGCCGCGCGCGCCGCCGGCATGCGCGTACTCGCGGCAAAGTACGGCTACCTGGGCGACGGCGGCGCGATCGAGTCCTGGCTGGCCGATGCGATCATCGAACATCCGCGCCAGGTGCTCGATTTCCTTCAGGCGGCTTGATTTGAGCACGGTTTCACCCCATATGGGATAATCAGCTTGTAGTTTCGGTTCGGCGCGCGCAAAGCGCGGGCATATGCCCACACTTCGCGCAATCCGATCCGCACCAGATACCGGGGGCGACCTGGTTTCGACGTGGGTTACGAAGCAGCGCAGTGCATACCGAGGGCCAGCCACCTCGTAAATCCAACTGGAACGCAATAACCGCGAACGACGAACGTTTCGCACTAGCCGCTTAATACCGGCTAGCTCTGCACCGGTTGGTTCATGGGCCGGGTGACGCAAATTACAGCAGAGTCATACACATGAGCTCGCGTGTCGCAGGGTCACTTTGCGATGCGCCAAAAAATAGGTGACTCGCCGTTTGTCAGCCTGCCGGTTGGCGGGCAACCGGTTAAATCTAACAACCTGGCTAAGTATGTAGATCTGTCTGTAGAGGGCTTGCGGACGGGGGTTCAATTCCCCCCGCCTCCACCAATTCGGGATTCGGCCTAGACCACTCTAGACCACCCCAGCCCCATGTATTGCATGGGTTTTCGCGTTCCTACCTTTCCCTGCCGGTTGGTCTGCGGTGGTCTGGAAAGGTCCTGGTTGGGTCACAATTCCGTCACAAATCCGTCACAGGATTTCGCGGGAAATCGTGTGGATATCGTGGCGCTCCTCCACGTTCAAATAAGAAGCCCGGCAACGCTGGCAGGCGTTCCGGGCGGTGTCCAGATCACTACCGTCATTACCGCCAGCTCTGGCGAACCGCGGCATGGCCATTGTAGCCACGTCAGGGCGGGTATATCAAGCACCCGGTACGGTCGAGGAGCGCGATCGGATTCTGGACGAGGTCGCCTATACCTGCGGTCCTCAGCTCGTTTACGATCTCGCTGTACAGCCCTTTGCGGCGGGCGGATTCGAGGGGGTCGTCTACCTGCACAGCGACAAAAGCAAAATGGCGGTGCTGCCTTGGGACCTGCCGGAGATAGAACAAGACCGGTATCCTCGGCAACGATCAGAACCTGCAGAACGCGACGAAAACTCTATTGAAGTTAGCCGGCGCCGGACTAAGCGAATGATCCGGTGGCATTGCAAGAATATCGGCGTCGACCACCTTCTAACATTTACTACCCGAGAACTCTCAAACACCCCCGGCGATCTCTGGGTGAAGTGGCAGCGCTTTATCAAAGCGTACCGCAAGGCGACCGGGGAAGAATTGCCTTGCGTAACGCTGCCAGAACCGCATCCTACTAATCCAGATCATTGGCATTTGCACGTCGCAACTCGCGGCTATTTCAATCTGGAAGTTGCTAGGCCGATATGGTGGAAGGTTTGTGGCGGGCGCGGCGAAGGCAACGTCCAGGTCGAATATTTGAAAGTTCGAGAAGGCGGTTGGAAGGCGCACAAGATCGCCTGCTACATTTCTAAGTATGTGACGAAGGCGTTGATTACTTCTGACCGTTTCAACAAGAAGCGTTACTCCGTTTCAAAATCGGTCTTGGTAAAGCGAGGCCGCACGCGTCTGAACGCTGAAAATATCGCCGAAGCGCTCAAGGAGGTAGCTGAACGATTCGGCATTAATTTGCTGGGGCTTCGAACCTTAAATGGCTGCCTATTCGAGTTCCCGGACGGCACAGGCTTCTGGTTCCAGATTCCACCGAGCGAAACGCATCCGCACCAGATCTGGAACGATCCCCCCTTCTAGTTTTATTTAGACGCACATCTGCCCATTTCGCTATCGCTGGCGGGTCAGAGGTTGTCTATCTAGGCCGAGTTATCCACGGCAGCAGGCATCGGCTCGTACAAATAGCCACAGGTGCTTGCTGCGGTGGATAACTCCAGGGCGAAAATCTGAATTTTTGGGGGTTGCGAGCGTTAGCGCCATGCGCGCGCAGCGCGCTCGGCGCTTACGCCGCAAACTAAACTAGATATATGAACACTTGATGTACGTATCTCAATGACCTGAGGCGAGCTTGACGAATCGGTTTCGCTTCATACCCCAAGCGTGTTCTTTAGTTTAATAAAATCATTGGACAAGCTTTCCATGTTATCTGCCATATCGTGAAGTTCAGAAAGAGTCATCTCAATCGGAGAATCCAAGCCCAGATTCTTACTCATCCAAGGCGGTGCATGGAGCGTTACTGGGCGCTCTGCGGTTGGAAGCAGTAGGCTCCAGTGGCCATGAATGTAAATATTTCGAACTCCCCTTGCGCCGTGTGCGCGTTCGATCCATTTGTCTAGCGTGGGTGCGCTACGATCCTTCTTCACAATTCCTCGATCTTTAGTCAGTCTTCTAAATTCTTTCAATTTTTGTTCGGCCGACATGTTGGCTAATTTCTTGTATGCGCTCGTCGGATTATTCGGGCATATTAGGCGTGAAAGCGCGAGCCCAAGATTAAACTCGATCAAATTAAAGTGTCTGAGTAATCGCACTAATTCCGTAGAAAACTCAATTTCCATCGTACTAATAATTCGGACACCTTTAGTCAGAGCAAATCACGTATTGCGTAGAGGAGTAGGTGCGGTCAAGTGATGCGGCGTTTTTTTGCGCCAAATTGACAAATCATAGGCTCAGTTCTGGAAATTTGTGCTTCATGTACAAATTTAGGATTGTTGCTGCGAGAGCTTGGTAATCCAGAATCTCGTAGTAGGTGCTCTTTCGTTCCGCATGAATCCGTCCATGCGCCGCGCGTTGATCACGAGCTTTTCGCAAATCAATCAATTTATCAACGATCCTTTCCTTAGGATGAATTTCGTGATGCGCATAACCTACCAACAGCCCTGGGTCAATCCCCCGGGTACTGAGTCCGCCTTCTAACTTATTAACCTTAGCCGGAAGCGTTCCTCCCCATATTGCCTCTACTGCTTTGTAAGCGTTGTGAATGGCATTCTCCGCTCGGACGGCGTCGTGAATGAAATTGGGACCATCGTTCTCTAAGATTGCATCTTCGATTCCGTCGCCAGAAAAAATAAATTCGTGAAACGAGGCTCGTAAGAATAGCGCTGCGTATAACAGGGTCTCGTCTTTCAATAAATACGGAACCAATCGCCAGGTCTGTGCATCTTCGCTTCCTCCCGCCCCACTTCTATGTCGGAAAGAACTGTCGCTAAATAGAGGACCCGCAGATAACATTATTGTAGGCACTTGCGAGACAAGCATTTGGCGATTCGCTGGAATTTTTTCTGGGTCGATTTCAATGGCTTCGATGTCGAGTTCGATCAGCGACCTGTTTAACGCTCTTGCACCGTGGATTGCGTCAATTAACTTCTCCACGTCAAGGACGGCAGCATCGATGCTTAACTGGTAAAGCGCGTCAGCGTGACCTATACAAATAGAGTCAGTGTCGAGTTCGTAGCTCCATCCCCTCTTTGAATTGGCCTCCTTTCTGAAGCTAATGATTAGCGGTTGCAAGTCTAGTGAAATTTCACCAATTGTGCGTCGAGCGCTCAGAAACTGCTTGAGTCTTCTCCTCTCATTCCTCGGATGTAACCATTGCTCCGGCTCAACTGAGGCGCTTGGCGGCCCAAATTTTTCGTAAGCCATAAGACCAGTGAGTACGTAATGATTCAACGTTTTCTCATGTTTAAATGCGCCGCATGGAATCGGCGAGGATTAAATTGCAATACGAGAAAGCTAGATGAGCGCAATAGAACGAGGAACAGGGCGAGTGGGGGCGAGTTACGGCGTCGGTCGAATCGATGAGTAGATGTTCCGCGTTTGCAATAGGCACACCAATTCAGACAATGCTACCCCCCGAACCAGAATATGGAAACTTCTTTGACAATCCCCCACATCCGACTATGATTAGGGGTGTTTGATCTACCCCTCTCCTTTTGAGGTATCTCCTAATGAAAATGCTCTCCGAAAAGCAACTAGTGGAAATTGTCGACGCAGCTATCAAGCGATTTCGTGGAAATTCCGCGCGTCTTTCAAACGCTATCGGCTATCTATTCATAGGACGGCGATTTGGCTGGCGGGTAGCTCTTCTCATGCACGACAGAAAATCCGTAAAAGATTACGAGCAAATTCTCGGTATCGATTCTCGGGAAATCTTCCCTGAGATCGGCCAGCTTGCGGAAAAGTCCGTGGCGTACTGGGCACTAAAGAAGGTAACTAATTTCTGGAAGGCTGTCCGAGGAGAAATACCCGGCGTTCGCTCAACCGAAATTCGGGCTTAATCAGTGGGTTATAAAACCGCACTGATGGTGTATTGACACCCACTACTTGCTGGTAGTAGAGTACGCCTATTATGTTCGAATGGGTGTTAATCAAAAGGCTTGCCGAGTTAACTGGTTACAGTGATGACGCGGTGCGCGCAAAAATCAAGCAAGGAATCTGGCTCGACGGTATCCAGTTTCGCAAGGCGCCAGATGGTCGACTCTTTTTTAATCTCGTGGCAATAAAGAAATGGATCGAAGGAAAGGCGTAAGAGTCCGCAGCGGCTCGGGCATCGAGATTGACTTCATCTATCGCGGGCAGCGGTGCCGCGAAACGTTGAGGGGACTTCCTCCGACCAAGCCAAACCTGCTGTACGCCGCCCGCAAGCGCGACTCGATCCTTATGGAGATCGGCCTCGGCACTTTTGACTACCTCAAGCACTTTCCGGAGAGCAAACTGGCTGATCGTTTCGGCCATGGGCGCAATCTGTCCGTTGGGCAGGCGCTAGACGCCTTCCTGCAATCGAGTCGGCGTACCTGTGAGAACAGCACCTGGCGCAACTATCGCAGCGCGGTCGAGCATCACCTGCGTCCGACCTTCGGGCAAAAACTTATGCGTGACGTCGCCGCCTCCGATGTCAAGGAATGGATCGGTGGGCTCGCCATTACCAATAAGCGGATCAACAACGTTCTTATTCCCCTGCGGTCTATCTTCGCCGACGCGTTCTCTGATGGTGTGATTGAGCGCAATCCGCTAGATCGCATTCAGAATCTTTCAAACCGCATGGAAGAACCAGACCCGTTCTCCCCTGCGGAAATCCAGAGCATTCTTGCCGCGATGGAAGAGCAGACGCGGAATCTTTTCGCATTCGCGTTTTGGACCGGGCTGCGAACCTCTGAGCTGCTAGCGCTCGACTGGGGTGATATCGACTTTCGGGCCGGGCTCGCGCGGATCCGGCGTGCCAGTGTGGGGAAGATCACTAAGAGCCCAAAAACACAATCAGGCGAACGCGACGTGCTGCTGCTCTCCCCTGCTATCGACGCGCTCACGGCTCAAAAACCGTACTCCTTCCTGGCGGGCCATATCGTGTTCTTAAACCCGCGAACAGGCAAGGCGTGGGAAACGGACGGACAACTGCGCAAAACTGCCTGGATTCCGGCTTTGCGCAAGGCTGGCGTGCACTACCGCAATCCTTACCAAACGCGCCATACCTACGCGAGCATGATGCTGTCGGCTGGTGAAAATCCGATGTGGGTGGCCAAGCAAATGGGGCATAAGGACTGGGGCATGATTCGCAAGCGCTACGGTCGTTATATTCCTGCGATTGACCCTCAAGCGGGTAGCCGCGCAACTGCGTTTCTGTCACAATTCGGTCACAAGGCGCGGGCAAGTGGTTGATCTTACGAAATTGACCGTAACTTCAATTCCCCCCGCCTCCACCAAAAAGCAAAGTCCGGCCGCGCGCGGCCGGACTTCTTCTCGCCGGAAATGTATCCTCCGTTCGCCCGAAGCAGCGGCATTTTCGCCCCAAACTCGAGGGAGACCAGCATGGCACACCCCATCAGCATCCAGTTCACCCGCTTTTCCGCTTTCTACTCGCCGCTCATCGCCACCATTGCCGGCGGTTTCCTGAAGGAAGAAGGACTGGAGCCGACGCATTCGATCGCGCCGGCAGGCAAGTCCGCCATCGCCGGCTTGCTCGACGGCAGCGTGCACGTGGCGCAGTCCGCGCCCTCCCAGGGTTTCACCCCCTTGGAGAAAGGCCAGCTGCCGCCGGCGGTGCATTTCGCCCAGGTCAACGAAAAGGACGGATTTTTCATTGCCGCGCGCAAGCCCGATCCGAACTTCACCTGGGACAAGCTCAGGTCCGGCAAGATACTGGTCGATCACGGCGTGCAGCCGCTGGCGATGTTCAAGTATGCGTGCTTCAAGAGAGGGCTGGACTGGAAATCACTGAACATCGTGGACGCCGGCATGGCGACGATGGACCAGGCATTCCGCGACGGCACCGGCGACTACATTCATCAGCAAGGCCCGGCACCGCAACAGCTGGAGCACGATGGTGTCGGTCATGTGGTGGCGTCGCTGGGAGATGCGATCGGGCCGCTCGCATTCTCGAGCCTGGCAGCCACACGCGAATGGCTCGCCACGGACGAAGCAAAGCGATTCACGCGTGCCTACCGCAAGGCGCGTGCCTGGCTGATCGCCACGCCGGCGGCAACAGTCGCCGAGGTCGAGGCATCCTTTTTCCCCAGGATCGATCGCGCGGTGCTGACGCAGACCATTGCGACCTACCAGAAGCTGGGCAACTGGACGCCGCACGTGGAAATCACCCGCCCCGCGTTCGAGGTGACGCTGGACGTGTTCGAATATTCCGGGCTGATCACCAAGCGCCACAAGTACGACGAGGTCATCGCCCAGCCACCCGCCTGAATCGGGAACTCGGCACTGATCCGGCGATACTTGGGGACCGATAGGCGCGCGCGCGGCCCCAGCACCCGGGACTGAGTCCCAGGCTCCAGGCCCCAGCTCGCGTCAGGGCACGTCGATGACGTCGCCCTCGGGCCCCTCGTGGTGCGGGTGGGGTTCGTGCGCCGGTTGCTGCGGCTCCGCGCCCACCGGCACCGCGCGCGACAGGAATTCGATCACGGCGCTGCCGAATATGTCGTTGCGGTCCCCCGCCACCATGTGCGCGGCACCGGTGACATTGACGTATTCGGCCTGCGGACACAGGCGCAGGAACTCCTGCGCGCCCTCTTCGCTCAGCACGTCGGACAGGCCGCCGCGCACCAGCAGCGTGGGCAAGGCCAGGTTTCTCGAGCAGGCGACCAGGCGCGCATGCCGCTTTTCCAGATCGCGTTTCGCCGGGCGAAAACGCGGATCCCAGTGCCAGCGATATTTTCCGTCGGCGCCCAAACGCACGTTCTTCGCCAGACCATCCAGAGTTCTGGGGCGTTTGCGGTGGGGCTGGTAATTGCCGATGGCCTGCGCGACTTCTTCGAGCGAGCCGAAACCTTCGGGCTTCTGGCTCATGAAGGCCTGAATCTTGTCTATACCCTCAGTCTCTATGCGCGGCGCGATATCGACCATGACCAGAGCGGTCGCATCCACATGGTCCTCGCCTATGGCGACCAGGCTGGTTCCGCCGCCCATCGACGCGCCGACCAGCACCGGACGCCGGCCGCCGAGCGCGGCTACCACGCATTTCAGATCTTCGACCATCACGTCCTGGCCGTAGACCCCGTCCGGCGCCCAGTCCGAATCTCCATGGCCGCGCGCGTCGAAGGCGATGGCGTAATAGCCCGCCGCGCCCAGCGCTTCGCCTGCGCCCTTCCAGGCATGGCGCGTCTGTCCGCCGCCGTGCTGCAGCAGGACGAGCGGCCCTCTGGTGTCGCCCCAGGAATCTCCCGCTATCCGCACTCCGCCGACACCCGTCCAGTAGTGCATCGGCTCGGGCGATCCGGCGAGCCTGGCACCTGCGCTCATTACTGGTTCGCACCGAATCCGCAGGCGCCGGGGCCGTCGGGGTTGCCGCAACTCTGGCACGATGCGGGAAACTCCGCCAAGGCCGACGCCGAGCCCGTGATCGCGGCGAAAGCGGAGAGTTTCTTGCGCAACTCGGAACCTCCGCATTCAGGGCACTGCGGCGCAGGGGACGAATTGCGCACCAGGATTTCAAATTCCTTTGCGCATGAAGTGCACTGATACTCGAATATGGGCATGATTGTTCTCCGCTGAACTGGGCTGATCGTTGAAACCGATGGTCCGGGACGCGCCGGCAGCCGGCGCCCGGGCACGACGCAAACTATTTACCGCGGGAATCCCGCACGACTTTCCGCAAAGCGAGCACGCGCTTGAAGCAGTCAGGACAAACATAACGGATGCCGCTGCCTAGCTGGTTACGCGATAGCGGACGCATGCTCGCAGCCTCGACCAGGCGCCGGCATTCCGGACACACCTTGATTTTCGAGGGATCCTTACCCACTGCTGTGCCTGGCTGCGTCGACCGGTCTTCCCATAAGCTCCCATCTTATCCCTTTCCTGCGCCGCCTGTTTCACTTGCGCACCCCCGTTTGCGGGGCGCGCCCGCGCGTACCCACAGGCAATTTTCCCAATGCGAACGATAGCGGTACTATTGGGATATACGCGCAACCAGAACACCAACGGGATGTGACAGGAGGAAGATCATGCCCATCGATACCCTTGCCAGGCTGCAACTCCCCAAGCGCGCGTTCGCGGTGGTGCTCGCGGGCGGCCGCGGCACCCGCCTGAAGCAGCTCACGGACTATCGCGCGAAGCCCGCCGTGTATTTCGGCGGCAAGTTCCGCGTCATCGATTTCGCGCTGTCCAACTGCCTCAATTCGGGGATCAGGCAGATCGGCGTCGCGACTCAGTACCAGTCGCACAGCCTGCTGCGTCATCTGCAAAGGGGCTGGTCGTTTCTGAAGACCGAGATGAACGAATTCATCGATCTGCTGCCGGCGCAACAGCGCGTCGACGAGACCAGCTGGTACCGCGGCACGGCAGACGCCGTCTACCAGAACCTGCATATCATCCGCCGCAACCGGCCGCAATTCATCGTGGTGCTGGCAGGCGACCACGTCTACAAAATGGACTATTCGCTGCTGCTGACCGATCACGTGGAGCGCGGCGCACCGTGCACGGTCGCGTGCATCGAAGTGCCCGTGGCGGATGCGACCGGCTTCGGCGTGCTGGCCGTCGACCGTTCGCGCCGCATCACCAGCTTTGTCGAAAAGCCCGCGAACCCGCCGGCGATGCCGGACAAACCCGGGCGCGCCCTGGCCAGCATGGGGGTCTATGTGTTCAACGCCCAGTATCTGTTTGACGCGCTGGAGCAGGACATGGCCAATACCAAGTCCAAGCACGATTTCGGCGGAGACATCGTTCCGCGTGCAGTGCGCAACGGCGAGGCGGTGGCGCACCCCTTCGGCCAAAGCGGTGTCGCCAGCGTCGCCGGCCAGGAACCCTACTGGCGCGATGTAGGCACCATCGACGCCTACTGGGAAGCCAATATCGACCTGACCGCAGTCGAACCACTGCTCAACATGTACGACAGCGGCTGGCCCATCCTTACCTATCAGGAGCAATTACCCCCGGCAAAATTCATATTCAATGTGGAAGGCCGCCGCGGCATGGCGCTCAACTCCCTGGTATCGGGCGGCTGCATCATCTCCGGCGCCGCGATCGAGAGTTCGCTGCTGTTCTCCAAGTGCCGCGTCAACTCATACTCCAAACTGCATGAAGCCGTGCTCCTGCCCGAGGTCACCGTCGGACGCCACACCCGCCTTACACGCGTGGTGATCGACCACGGCTGCCAGATACCCGAAGGCACGGTGATCGGCGAGGACCCGGTCGAGGACGCCAGGCGCTTCGAGCGCACCGACAAGGGCATTACGCTGGTTACGCGGGACATGCTCGCACGTCTGGCGTGACACCCGTCGCCGCCGCGCCCCGGTGCCTGGTGCGGGCATCCTGCGTGGTGACAGGCGACGTAGCAGAAGAAATTTTCCCACTCACCGCCGCACTCAAGGAGCCCGCGCATGCCGCATGAATTGATCGAGACCGTGACCAACCGGGTCGCCACCCTTACCCTCAATCGCCCAGACCGGCTCAACGCGCTTTCGACTCCCATGCTCGACGGCCTGCTCGAAGCGCTGCCGCGGCTTGCGGCCGATGCGAACGTTGCCGTCGTGGTGATCACCGGCGCCGGGCGCGGCTTCTGCGCCGGCGGCGACGTCAAGAGCATGGCCGAAGGCTCGAGCCAGCTGGCCCTGGAGGACGCCGTGCAGCGCCTGCGCGGCCGCATGGAGGTCTCGCGCCTGCTGCACGAAATTCCGAAGCCGACCATTGCCATGGTGAACGGGCCCGCCGCCGGAGCAGGCCTCGCGATGGCGCTCGCCTGCGACCTGCGCATCGCCTCGGAGTCGGCACGCTTCATCACCGCCTTCGCCAAGGTGGGATTCTCCGGCGACTTTGGCGGAAGCTATTTTCTCTCCAAGCTGATCGGCACCGGCAAGGCGCGCGAACTGTACTACACCGGTGCAGCCCTGGACGCAGCCCAGGCGCTGGCGCTGGGCGTGGTTAACGACGTCGTGCCGGCGTTCGAACTTCTGGAGGCGACCACGGCGCTGGCCCAGCGCCTCGCGCACGGACCCGGCATCGCGCTCGGCCTGATGAAACACAATTTCAATGCCGCCGAATCCGGCACGCTGTCCGAACTGCTGGATCTGGAAGCCCTGAACCAAGTCAAGGCGGCCAAGACCGAGGATCACAAGGAAGCCGCGCGCGCCTTCGTCGAGAAGCGTGCACCGGTGTTCAAAGGGCGCTGAGCCGCGCGGTAAGTTCCGGCTCTAAGCCTGCGACACGATGCCGCGCGCAACGAGCGCATCGATTTGCGCATCGCCATAGCCCGCCTCGCGCAGGATTTCCCCGGTATGCTGGCCCAGCAGCGGTGCCTGCATTCTCACCGCGGCCGGCGTGGCGGCGAAACGCGTGGGTGGATTGAGGTAACGGATCGCCCCCTCGCTCGGATGCTCGGCGCGCTGAAACAGACCCACCGCCTTCAACTGCGGATGTTCGGGTAGCTCGTCCAGGGCGTAGATCGGCGTCGCCGGAATATCCAGCGCAGCACAAATCTCCACCCACTCGGCGGTAGTGCGCCCTCGCGTGATCTGCACCATGTCGCGATACATTTCGACCAGCTTCGCATTGCGCGTCTGCCTGTCGGCGCCGCCGTATTTGCGCGCGAGGTCGGCGCGGCCGGCATGGTCGAAAAATGCCGTCCAATGATTCCCTGTGTACGGCAGGATCGCGATATGCCCATCGCTGGTCGGCGCCGGCCGGCGGCCGCCCGCGAGCAGGCGCGCATAGCCGGCATTGCCCGGCGCCGCGTCGAAAGTGTACTCGCCCAGATGCTCCGCCAACAGGAAAGCCACCATGGTTTCGAGCATCGGCACTTCGACGTACTGTCCGCGCCCGCTGCGTTCGCGATGGAATAGCGCAGCCAGCACGGCGTTCACCAGCGCGAGCCCGGTCGTCTTGTTCGCAACCAGCGTGGGCACGTAATCCGGCTGCTCGCGCCCCAGGCTGTTGAGACTGGCAAGCCCGCAGGCGGCCTGGATGATGTCGTCGAACGCCGGCTTGTCCCGGTCCGGTCCGTCCTGGCCGAAGCCGGTCGCGGCACAATAGACGATATCCGGCCTGAGCTCGGCCACCGCACCGTAGCCGAAGCCCAGTTTTTCGATCGCCGCCACGCGCATGTTGTGCACCAGCACATCTGCGCCCGCAAGCAGACGCCGCAAGACTGCCTTGCCTTCAGCCGACTTCAGATCGAGGGCGATCGAGCGCTTGTTGCGGTTGATCGCCAGAAACACGGAACTCATCCCCGGGTGCAGGCAGGCGCCGCTGTCGCGCGCGAGGTCGCCCTCCAGGTTCTCCACCTTGATGATCTCGGCGCCGTAGTCGCCGAGTATTTGCGTCGCCAGCGGGCCCAGCACCACCGAGGTCAGATCGAGCACGCGCACCCCGGCCAGCGGCCCCGTGCTGGCCGTAGGAGCGGGCGCAGGTCCGGTGTTGCTCACAGCCGGCTCAGCATCGGCCAGAGTGCGTCGGCGCCCTGCGCAGCGACCATGCGGCCCAGGCGGGTCTGCCAGCGGGTTTCGTTGCCGAATTCGTCGCGCCAGGACCACAGCCGGCGCGTGAGGTAATGCAGGTTGTGCTCGCGCGTGTAGCCCATCGCGCCGTGCACCTGATGCGCGATTTCGGCGCCCTTGCCGGCCGCCTCCCCGGTGCGCGACTTCGCCACGGCGACCGCAAATTCATCGGGCGCGACGCCCGACGCATCGACTGCCGCGTCCGCGGCCGCACTGGCGGCAGCCACCTGTCCCGCAAGTTGCGCGAGCATATGCTGTATCGCCTGGAATTTCGCGATCGGTCGGCCGAACTGCACGCGCTCGTTCGCATAGAGCAGGGCGTATTCGAGCGTGCGCTCCAGCGCGCCGGCCATCTGCACGCTGCGAGCGAGCGCGCCCTCGGCTTCGAGGCGCGCCGGCGCACCCTCGAGTACCGCAAACGCGATCAAGGTCGCCGCGTCGAACTCGAGTGCCACGCGCGGCTCGCCCGCCAGATTCTTTTCCACGCCGCGCGCGGCGCCGGCAGTCGCAACCAGGCCGAGCACGCCCTTGCCTTCGAGCTCGCCCGCCACCACGGCATGTGCGCAAGCATTCCCCCAGGGCACGCGCAGCGCGCTGCCCGAGACCGTGATGCGCGCGCCGCTGCGCGCGAACTCCAGCCGGTCGGCCAGGCGCACCGGCGCGACGCTCAGGGCGCCCTGCGGC